>JAYSUY010001073.1:0-7659 GCA_043718855.1 Saprospiraceae bacterium
TCTTCTGCCTCTTGACCTTCGCCTGCCCCAGTGCCCAAGCCCAAAAACGCTGGTTCCCGGCAGAGTCCGCCCGCTGGGTCTGGTCGCCCTACCTCAATCCCGCTCTCGTTTTTCCCCGCTACCCGCACCAAGTCGGCGACCCCGGCTTCCGCTTCGGGCTGCACGCGCTGTACTACTCCCCCGTGCTGCGCTTGGCCCCCGCGCTCAAAGCCGATTTTGCAGAAATCAGCCTGACCCGCTACGGCGCACAGCCCCTGCGCTACGTCAGCCGCGAAGTCACCGTAGTGCCACACCTCAACTGGAAATTTCGCCGCCCGTACTTCAGCCGCCAGTGGCACCTCTCGCTCGATTGGGGAGTGGCCGCCACCTTCGCCGTGCAACAGGAAAAACAGACCGTCAATGGCATCTTTCCGGGCGAGGGCGAACTGCGCGGGCTGCGGTTCTACGGCTACGCCGGGCTGCACGTCGCCAAAGACGTGACCAACGCCCCAAAGATGAGAAACAGAAAAAGCCCTCGGGTGGGTATGCACTTTGCAGACGTGTCGGTGCTGCTGCCCATCTATCTGCTAGGCAACTACTACCGGCGCAGCGACAGCCTCGGCGTGCTCATGGCCTTTCTGCCCGCCTTCAGCATCGGCCAAGCGATTGACTTGCGCCGCAACGAAAAGAACTACGAGTCGCAAGTTGGGCAAGAAACTAGGTGGAAACTGCCCATGCAGGTCACCCCGCCCAAAAAGCATCGCTTCTACGGCGGTATGTTTTTCGAAGTGCTGACCCAGCGGCCTTTCAGCACGGTGCTCCATCTCACCGATTCCATGCCACCTACAGCAGCACCCACGTCTGTCCGCTTGGCTTATGCCAACTCGGTGGGCTACTCTCTGCACTGGGGCAACTACAAGCTGCCCTCTTACCAGTTAGGCGAAAAAGACTGGCGCGGCGGTGCCACAGCCAGCGTTGCCGTCACCTTTCGCCGCTACACCAGCCAAGGCACCGAGTGGCGGGCGCACCAGTACCAGACCGCCGATGCTTATCTGGGGCTGCGTGCCGCAGTAGTGCGTACGGTCTTCGTCACTGGCGGTGCCTGTGTGTCATGGCCCTTTGGCCGCATCGATTTTTTGGCCGACGGCTCGGAAGCGGAGCCTGTGTTTCCCCGAAAAAACCGCTTGCAGTACGGCTGGTACGGCAGCATCTCGTACCGCCACTGGCTCTACCTGCGCATCAGGCCCTCGCAGTTCCTGCCCTACTTTTTGCCCGACTTCAAAAAGAACGGGCCTACAGAACAGCGGTACGAGTTCTCGCTCGGTGTCGGCTTTTAACACTGTACTTCCACATCCTTTGGCATTTGCTACCTTTGCCCAGAGCAAATCAATTCAACTTTCGATATGGCCAACAATAATCCTTCTGGGGCAACGCCCCCAGATACCAATGCCTTTAAACCTGACGACATGGTCAGGGTGGAAGGCGGCAGGTACGATATGGGGCACGGGCCTCACGGCATCGAGGTCTCCGATTTTTACATCGGGAAATACCCCGTCACTTTCTTGGAGTACGAGCTCTACTGCAAAGAGGCAGGGGTTCCTGTCCCTTCGGACTCTGGCTGGGGCAAAGGCAAGCGGCCCGTGATCAACGTCACTTGGCGGCAAGCGACGGAATACTGCAACTGGCTGAGCAAAGCGCACTGGCTTCATCCAGCCTACCGGTTAGTAGGCAATGGCAGGGTGGAACTAGACTGCACCTCTAACGGCTTCCGGCTGCCCAGCGAGGCGGAGTGGGAATACGCCGCCATTGGCGGCAACAAGCGAACAAGGAACTACACCTACGCAGGCAGCGACACCCTCAATGAGGTCACCGATGCCCATGCCCAAAAGACCCAGGAGGTGGGCAAAAAAAAAGCCAATGATCTGGGGCTTTTCGATATGAGCGGCAACGTGTGCGAGTGGTGCGAAGACACTTGGCACCCAAGCAAACAGATGAGCGACGCTCCACGCGATGGCTCCGCTTGGACGAACCCTAATGATACTCGCAGGGTGGTGAGGGGCGGCTCTTGGAGTATTGCGGAAAGTAATCGAGAATGTACAAACCGAAATTGGCTCTTTGCAACAAAAGCAGACCAACGACACGGGTTCCGGGTGGCGAGATCGGCTGGCAAAGCAGCACCAGCTGCCCCACCGCTACCAAAACAGGAGACTCAAAAACCGACAGATTCGGCAAGCACCGCCTCGCCTGTCCCGAAAGTAGAGCGCCCTGCCGATCCGCCGCCGCCCAAACAAAAGCCGCAAAGACCAGAAGTGCCGGAAAACATGATTCTGTCTAACCCAGAGAAAGAGAATCCCAAAACTCATGTCAGGTATCTCGTCGGCACTGAAGGCACTGAGTCTGCTATCAAGTACCTTTTAATGAACGTTTTAGCCGATGGTGACATCAAGGATGATGTAGTGGTTCAGCAAGGCCGCTTCAATGATTTGGAAAGAGCGTACAGAAAAGGCGATATTGATTACAGATGGTTTTCAGCCGAGTGCAGTAAGATCAATGCCTTGCTCATTGATTGGGCTGACCAATTAAAAATTTAGACTTTAACAAAATTTGTCCTTCACAAAACACAAGCCCTGCCCGGAAGCATCACTGCTCGCCGGGCAGTTTTTTTGTGGGCAGTTGAGAACACCTGATAATCAACCACTTACCGCACCCCTGTCTATTTATTTCTCGCCCTATCATTTTTTTTCCAAAAACGAGGGTAACAATTTCAACAGTCCCGCGATCTGTGACGGTTAATGATTGCCAGATGCCATTCAGTAGATGTTGGAGTATCTCAATTTTTACCAATAATTAGCGCAGCAATATCGCCAAGTATCCATTTTTTTTATTGCAAAATCCTCTACACGCCCTTCTTTATTCTAAAAAGTGCGTAAAAAACTTACCTTTGACCTCTACTTTCCTGACCCGATTTTCAAAACAATTGTCTATGCGAAAAATACTACTTCTCATCCTGTTTGCTTCGCTTGCCGCAGGAGGTCGAATATCAGCGCAGTGTACCAACCGCTGTCTCGACTTCAACCCAGCCGTCGCCAGCGACTATGTACAAACCACCAGCAGTCCGGTCACGGGCAACGCAAATTTTACGGTGGAAGCACGATTCCTGTGTCAGTCCACTGGCACCAACACCCGCAGGTTGTTCGCTTTTGGCGGAGGCGGCAATCGCTTCGAGGTGGCCGAAAGCGGCGGGGTGCTGCGCTTCATCAGACAATCTCTCAGCGGCAGCATCACCACCTCCAACATCACTTCGGCCAATGTGCGCGACGGTGCTTGGCACCACTTGGCAGCCACTCGAACGGGGGCTACGGTGCGGGTGTATCTGGATGGCACACAGGTGTACACCACAGCAGGTTTTACCGGAAGTTTGGGCATCAACACGTTCCGCATCGGCGGATCGGTGTTCAGCACAGGCGCCCCATTCCACTGGGATGGCAGTATTGATGAGGTGCGGGTGTGGGATGTGGAGCGTACTGCGGCTCAGATCAACAATTACCGACTGTGCTGGGCACCTTGCTCATCTGCTGGCCTGAAGGCCTACTACCGCTTCGATCAGGGTGTGGCTGGTGGCAACAACGCTGGCCTGACCACGCTGGCGGACTGCAACAACTTGATCAACGGCACCCTCAATAATTTCGCACTCAATGGCGGCAACTCCAACTGGGTGTGCAGCGACGATGCGGCCTTCACCAGCGGCCCTTGCTGTACTTCGACGGTCACGGCCACACAGCAAGGCTGTGGCAGGGTGAATTTCAGCAGTTCTACGACGGGCAATTTTACCTATGCCTGGACTTTTGGCGATGGTGGCACCAGCACCCTGCCCAGCCCGATGCACACCTACACGGTTTCAGGCACTTACACGGCCACGCTCATCGCCACGCCGGTGCCTTCGGGTGCGCCTTGCGAGGGGCAAACAACAGTAACGGTAGTGACCGACAACGTGCCGCCAGCAGTATCTTGCAAAAATCTGATCCTCAATTATTTAACCAGTTCACTCACCATCATACCCGGCGATGTACACCAAAGTTCCTCGGACGCTTGTTGTACTTCCATCGGCTTGTCGCTGATTGGCCAGAACACGTTCGACTGCGCCGACGTGTGCAAAATCCGCACGGTGACGCTGATGGCGACCGATTGCAACAACAACACGGCCACCTGCATAGCATCGGTGACGGTGAATGACGCGATGGCCCCTGTTGCGCTCTGCAAGGACATCAACGTGGGCATCGGGCAGCCGGGCACGTTCACCATCAGCCCCAACGATGTGGACGCGGGCACTACGGACAACTGCCCAGGATTTGCCCTCACAGTGTCGCCCGGCACCTTCGGCTGCCCAGCCCAGGGCTGCGAGCAGGTACACCAAGTGACACTGAAAGCCACTGATTGTCAGGGCAATACCTCAACTTGCGTAGCGAAAGTGACGGTACGCGATGTGCTGCCACCCGTAATGTCCAATTGCCCACCTTCGGTGTTCATCTCGGCGGCACCGGGGCAATGCAGTGCTGCATTTCAAAATGGAGCTACTGCAAGCGACAACTGCGACAAGTCGCCGACGATCAGTTTTGAGATGAGCGGGGCCACTACAACCAGCGGAGTTGGCAACGGCTCTGGGGTACCCTGCAATGTCGGCCTCACCACCATCACTTGCACGGCTACAGACGATTGTGGCCAAACGGGCACTTGCGTTTTTCAGGTGCGGGTGATTGATAACCAGCCACCTGTGCTGAACTGCCCGCCCAGCATGACGGTGGTAGGATCGATAACCGATGGCGGCACGGTGGTGAACTGGCCCGTGCCTGTACCAACGGACAACTGCCCCGGTGTGTCGCTGGTGCAGGTGGCTGGCTTGCCGAGCGGCAGTTTTTTTCCCTGCGGAACAACTACGGTGGTGTATGTCGCCACTGACGCGAGTTTCAACACACGCACTTGCAGTTTTACCGTGACGGTGACCTGCCCGCCTTGCGCCTGTGGCACTTTTACCAACCTGACATTCTCGCAAAACGGTAGTACGCCACTGGATTTCAAATGCGGCGACTTTCTGCCTGTATCCTGCCCGGTCATCGGTTCTCCGCTCACGCTGACAGGCAATTTCAACTGCATCAACGATGCCACTTGCACACCATCCAATTTTCAGTTGGTGAACAGCGATGGCACTCCAATCGGCATGGGGAGCATCAGCGGGGGCAGTTTTACTTGGACTTTTGACGGGTATTTCATCAGCAACCCCGGTTGGTACGAACTGTATCTGGTGGCCAAATGTGGCCAGGAGCAGTGCCGCTGCATCGTGCGATTTACGGTACCTGATTGCCCAACTACACCTCCTTGCGAGGCCATCACAGCAACGGCGGCACCAACTGTGAGTAAAAACTGCTGCTACAACATCAACATTTCCAACAGCATACCAAGTTTCGCGGCTTCTGTCAACCTCCAAGTGGTGTCGGGTGGCAGTCTGCTGCACACCGATGTCACTCCGGCTGCGGGGTGGAGCATCGGTAGTTTCAGCGGTGGCACTTCGGTGGGCCTCAACCACAGTGGCGGCCTGATACCAGTGGGCAATTTTACTTTGGGGCGCATCTGCATGAGCAGTTTCACCGCCACACCGCAGGTACTCTCAGTGCAGTACCTCAATGCCGTTGGTCAGGTGATTTGCTCCGATACGCTGACGCTGGAATGCGAATTCTGCATCTCCATCGTACAAGATACGATCATCTGCGACGAGGCTACGGGCGGGTATACGATGACCTTCTGTGTCCATGTAGCCAACACTAACTCATTCAATGTCAACTCGATCGTGCTGATGGGGCCAACGGGGGTGAACATATCGCCCGCTGCTTTCAGTCTGCCCAATATGCCGCCGGGCAGCACATACTGTACGCTCAGGACCATCATCACGGTGGCGGCCGGCACTCACCCTGACAGCATCTGCATCGGCTTTACGGCCCACCAGCAGGATGTGACGAAGGGCTTGCCGCCTAAGGAATGCTGCATGATCAAGCAGTGCTTCGACCTGCCAGACTGTTGCCCAAACTTCGCTACCGCTACACCTGTGGACATCGTAGGCGGCAAATGCTGCTGGAAAATATCGCTCAACCAACCGGCTGGTACGGCGCAGTTTGCTACTTTGAATATCGTACCAGCACCCAGTTCGCCGGTCACTATCCAGAGCATCGGGTTTGACCCGATCTGGAACTTTAACCTTGATCCGGGCCTGCAAAGCGCAACTTTCGCCCTGACTCCGACCGCTGCGCTGCCCGCCATCGTCACCCTGCCGATTGTCTGCTTCGACGTGCCTCTGGGCAGCCCGGTGCCGCAGTTGCTGGAGGTGGTGTGGGCCACGAAGGAGGACATCCTATGCCGAGATACACTGGAATTTTATTGCAAACCTGACACGAACTGCTTGGCCATCAAGCCCTTGACGCTGACGTGCAGCCAACCGCTGCCGGGCAACAACATCTACACGGTGGTGGTGACCAACCCCTGGTCTTCGACTTCGACCATTGTGCCGACGCACGTGGCGGTGGTGGATGTGTCGCCACCAGGCGCACTCGTCGGTACGGGAATTTTTCCGGTGGGCAGCCTTCCGCCGGGTTCCAGTACGACCATCGCAATGCAATTTAATGGCCCTGCTGGTCGGGAAGTGTGCTTCCAGTTGAACCTGTACCGCAATGCTCTGCCGGCCATTTTCGAGGATTGCTGCCTCACACGAGACACGTACTGTGTGACGCTCCGCAACTGCGACTTGCCCGATGGCCCGCCCACTATCACCATTTATCCCAACCCGACACGTGGCAACTTCACGCTGGATTTCGGTGATACGGGCAGCCCGCCGCTCGGTGTGGTGCGTGTGCGCGATGTGGCTGGCCGCTTGCTCCGTGAGGAGGAGGTGCCGACCGGCTCCTTGAAGCACGAAGTGCAAATGCCCAGCCTGAATTCGGGGCTGTATTTCATAGAATTTATAGAAAACCGGACCCGGATGTGGGCAGAAAAACTGTCGGTGATCCGATGATTTGCCCTGCTCATCTCTACCCAAAAACCTTCTCAACGTTCAACTTTTCAAAACAACATGATATGAAATTTTCTTCCTTTTTGCTCATCCTTGCAGCCATGTTTTGGTTGCCTTCAACGGCTTCTGCTCAGATTCCAAGCCTAAAATTGGTACCTGACGACACCTGTTTTTTCATCGGAGTGCCGGGCTTGTTCAATGTGACCGACAACGACATGATCCCGCAGGGTCTGCAAGTTGTCTTGCTGGGCAATGTCCCACCGTGCTTCCAGATGGATGCCTCAGGCGCAGGCCGATTACAGTACAAGCCCAGCCCAGAATGTCCGTGCAGGGCAGACGCTTACTCGTTTTTCTACGGGGTGAGGGAGGCGCAAGGTGGCATAGTACTCGATTCGACGCTCGTCACCATCACCATCAAATGCCCCAAACCCGACTGCGCACTGGTCAACTTGGAAGATTTTATCCCGAAAAATGGCTCGGTGCCCGGGCACACCAAATGCCTTGAGGCCTGCGAAAAGGCTAAGGCTACCTACTACCTGCCCTACGACACTTCCAAGGACTACACTTGGACGGTAGCAGGCGGCACTGTGTTGGCGATGAACGGCGGCAATGAGGCTTCGATCATG
>JAYSUY010001074.1:0-2750 GCA_043718855.1 Saprospiraceae bacterium
CAGATTCGGCAAGGCGAACTACCTTTCGCCTTGCCGAATTTTTTTTTGGGGGCTTTGGCGTACCTTTGTTT
Organism: Saprospiraceae bacterium; assembly: GCA_043718855.1. Classification (GTDB taxonomy): domain Bacteria; phylum Bacteroidota; class Bacteroidia; order Chitinophagales; family Saprospiraceae; genus M3007. The sequence goes on from JAYSUY010001074.1 coordinate 72, forward strand.
GGACAAAAGCGAATTCAAATCATGGTCATTACCATCCAGATTCAAACTCAGCAAGACTATCAGTGGCTACAACCTTTCTTGCAGGCCTTGCAAAAAACACGCGCCACCGTCCAGTTGAAAGAAGACTTACCTGTGCCATCAGACGTACTCGCTAAGCGGCAGGCCTACGTCCAGTTTTTGCAACAGCACTCCATTCCTGTCAACAAAGTAGACATCCCCAGTCGGGAGGAACGCAATGCCAGATAAATTTTTTTGGGACGGCAACCTCTGGGTTTACCTCAACACACAGAGCCAAGATATCGGAGACATGGAGAAAAGAAGGTTGTTAGAAAAGCGTTTTCTAACTACCTTCAATATCGTCGTTTCAGTACAGGTAATCAACGAGTTGGCTAATGTGTTGTTCAAAAAATACCAGCAATCAGAGGCAGAAATCAGGGGCAGAATTGAGCAAATTCTCTTTCAAGTTGATATCGTCACACTCACCGAAGAACTGACCTTGCAAGCACTCGATATCAAATCCCGCTACCAAATTAGTTGGTATGACAGCCTGATTGTAGCCGCTGCGCTGAGTGCTGATTGCCAGTTTCTTTACACGGAAGATTTGCAAGATGGACTGGTGATTGAGGGCCGATTGCAGGTTGTCAACCCCTTCAACCTTTGATCTTCAACCTTTCCACTGCCACAGATTCGGCAAGGCGAACTACCTTTCGCCTTGCCGAATTTTTTTTGACCATGACAAAAACACTCCTCGCTGGCTTGAAGGTCCGCTTCGTGACTGCCGCCGTGCTCCTCCTCGCGCTCCCCGTTTTTTCCCAAAAACAAATCACGCTCGACGACTGCTTCGTGCAGTACAAGTTCTACCCGCAGGGCGGCGGAAATTTTCACTACCTGAACGATGGCGCACGCTATGCGGAAGCCGACGGCGACGGCAACTTGCACATCCACGATATGCGGCGACCGGAGGTAGACTCGCTCATCACGCTTGACATCGCCCCCTCCGCCGCCGAGGCTTCGGCGGGCAAGGACGCTCCGGTGAAGGAATTTGACCAGTTTACGTTCAGCGAAGACGAGACGCGGGTGCTGCTGCGCACCGGAACCGAGCCGCTCTACCGCCACTCCGTGCTGGCCAACTACCATGTGTACAACTTCAAAACCCACAGCGCGGAGCCGCTTTTTTCAGGTGGAAAACAGCAGTTCGCGGAGTTCTCGCCGGACGGCGAGCGCGTGGCGTTCGTTTTTGGCAACAATCTCTACATCAAGGATTTGGTGTCGGGAAAGACCGCCCAGATCACCCGCGACGGGGAGAAAAACAAGGTCATCAACGGCCTGCCCGACTGGGTATACGAGGAAGAATTTAGCCCGGTAGATGGCGATGGCATGGTGGCTACGCGCTGGAGTCCCGACGGGTCGCGGCTGGCCTTCATCCGCTTCGACGAGCGCGAGGTGCCGCAGATGCAGATGACGTGGTACGAAGGGGCGATGTACCCGCGCTACTCGCAGTTCAAGTACCCGAAGGTAGGCGAGCGCAACTCTGTGGTCAGTGTGCATCTGTACGACGTGGAGGGCGGCAGCATGGTAGGCAAACTCATGGGCTTGGAGGCCGACGATTATGCGCCACGCATCCATTTCACCCAAGACAACCAGTTGGTAATGAGCCGCCTAAACAGGGCGCAGGATACGCTGGAAATGCTCGTCGCGCTCGAAAACCGGGTGCTGTACGATGAGGATGAAAAGGTCCGCTACATCCCCACACGCCTCCTGCTGCGCGAGACGGACGCGGCTTACGTGGATGTGGAATCGGACAAAAAACTAATTTTCCTGAAAGACCGCAAGCACTTCACCTGGATGAGCGAGCGAAGTGGCTACAACCACATTTACCTCTATGGAATGGACGGCAAACCTGTGCGATCGCTCACCAAGGGGGCTTGTGACGTGACGGCATTCTACGGCGTGGATGAGGTCAAGGGCAAATTTTACTACCAAACGGCTACGCCCACGCCGCTCGATCGACAGGTGTGGGAGGGCAGCCTGGAGGGCGGCGCGGGCCGCCTACTCACGCCGCCTGCGGGTACGCACGAGGCGACGTTCAGCCCAACTTTTGACTTTTTTACCCACGCTTGGTCGGATGCCAACACGCCGCCGGTACACAGCATTTGCAACCGAAACGATGACACCCTCCGATCCGTGACCAAAAACGAGCGGGTACGAAAACTGCGCGAGGAGTACGGTTTTGTAAAAAAGGAGTTTTTCAAATTCAGCCTCCCCGACGGCACTCAACTCAACGGCTGGATGCTGAAACCTGCCCAGTTGGACTCCACACGGAAGTACCCGGTACTGTTCGACAACTACGGCGGCCCCGGCTCTCAAACCGTTCAAAATCAGTACGATGGCTACTTGGGCTCGTGGCATCAGATGCTGGTGCAAAAAGGCTACGCCATTGTGAGCGTGGACAACCGAGGCACTGGGGGGCGGGGCCGCGACTTCAAAAAATGCACCCAACTGCAACTCGGCAAACTCGAAACAGAGGACCAAATCGCTGCCGCCCGCTACCTCCGCACCCTGCCCTGGGTGGATGCCAGCCGCATCGGCATCTGGGGATGGAGTTTTGGCGGCTACCTCAGCACGTCGTGCATTTTGAAGGGCAATGATGTATTCAAAATGGCGATGGCGGTGGCCCCG
>JAYSUY010001075.1:0-2746 GCA_043718855.1 Saprospiraceae bacterium
CACTGATCAGCGCTTCTACGGCAGAGTAATCGTGGGCCAAACTGGTCTGAAAAGTCACCATCAAATGCGGGATGGTCGTGCCTTGTTTTTGCCCAAACAAGGCGGTAGTGTGCTGGTGCAGCACTTGTTGGCCCGTGTCGGAGTCGATGTGGGAAATATCGCTTTCCAAGATTTTTGCGCCCAAACGCTGCAAAACAGCCTGCACCTGCCGCAAAATATGGCTTTCGGAACTGGCTAACGAAGACAGCCCGGCATCGTGCAGACCGTCCTGCAAGTGACGCAAATCCTCCCTGCGCAGGCTGAGGTAATGGATGAGGTTGGTGCTGCTTCGCTTTTGCTTAGGGTGTACGGACGCAATGATCTTCTCCGCTTTTTGCTCAGCAGATTTCATCTTTTGGTGACTGCGCTCAATGGCAGTCCGCAGTTGAGCGAGGGTATCTTTCATTGTTCTCAAAAAACGGATGCCGCAAATTAACTCAAACATCTTCTAAAGCAAAAGTCCAGCATCTGCCCAACCCGCCCGATGTTTCAAATCACCTACAGGCATGACCTCGGTCAGTAGTCCCCTGGGCAATCGAGCCGACTTTTGGCCAGCCATTCCATTCAAATACGGCACACCATGAAAAAAATATTTTCTCTCCTCATGGCCCTTGTCGTTGCGACATCAGCCTTCGCCATCCGCTTTGAGCGCGGCGATAATGTGCGCATCAGCACGCCCGTCAATGAAGACATCTACGTCGCGGCCGGCACCATTTCCCTTGATGCCATCGTCTGGGGGGATTTCTTCGCCGCCGCCGGCACCGTCACGCTGAGCGACACCGTCACTGGCGATGTCGCAGTGGCGGGCGGCACCGTCACGCTCCGGGGCACCGTACTCGACGATGTGCGCTGCGCGGGCGGCAACCTCATCATTTCCGGCTATGTCGGTGGCGACCTGCTGATCACGGGCGGCACGGTTACGGTCGAGCGCGGAGCAATCATCGCAGGCGATGTTTACGTCTCTGGCGGTACGCTCCGCATGGACGGCACGGTGCGCGGCAACCTGAAAACCGCCTCTGGAGAAGTTTTTTTCAACGGCAGCATCGCCAAAAAAGCCGACTTGAACGGCGGCAAAATCACCCTCAACGGCAGCATCGGCGGCGAAACCGTTCTCGTGGCTCAAAGCCTGAAATTGGAGCCGAACGCCTCGCTCGGCGGCAATGTCCGCTACTGGACGGAGGATGGAGAAGTCGATTTCGGCACCGCCCTGAAAAGCGGGACGGCCACCTTCGATGCTTCGCTGGCGCATCGTTTTGGGCAGCCCAAGCCTCATTTTTTAGGCTTTGCTACTTTTCTCGCGGTCATGGGGTACCTGCTGGCGATGCTCATTCTGCTGGCACTTGGCCAACGCTTGTTCGGCCCGTTCTTCAGCCGGGCGGTTGAAAAAGTACAGCACGAACCCGTGCGGGCTTTCGGTTACGGCTTTTTGTACTTCGCTGTGGTTCCAGTGGCGATTGCGCTGGTACTCATCACGGTCGTCGGCATCCCTGTGGGCCTCATTGCCCTATTTTTCTACCTCCTTTTCTTGGCACTGGCCAACGTCATCACTGCGCTCGCCGGGGCGCATTGGTGGAAGATGAGGCAGGGCTACCAGTGGAATTTCTGGAAAACCGTACTCGCCGCGCTCGGTGTGCTGGTGCTGCTGAAACTGCTGTGGTTCCTGCCTTTCGTGGGATGGTTAGCCAAACTGCTGGCTGTTTGCACTGCGTTTGGAGCTATTTTGCTCACTACGAGGTTGTTTCGCCAACCCGTTTCCAATGCCCTCTGAATAAGGCCGATAGGTTGGAGGCACTGCCCTACCACACGGTTCTACACTCATCAATCATCATCATGGAAAAAATACTCGTCACCACTGACTTTTCAACTCACTCCAAAGCAGGCCTGCGTTTCGCCATCCAATTGGCCACTCAGAAGGATGTAGAGTTGGTCTTTTTTCACTGCTTTCAGGCCCTGATTCCCACAACGATCCATCGAGAGCGCATCGAAAACGCTATACAAGAGCAAGCTCAGGTGCAATTGCAGCATCTGGAAAAATTCATCGCCAAACTGTACAAGTCCTTGAAAATCATGGCCAGTGCGCACAAGTGCATGGTGGTGGAAGACTTGGATACCGAACACGCCATCCTGCACTACGCGCACCACCACGCCATCCACTACATCTGCATGAGCACACGGGGGGCAGGCACCTTGCTGAAAATAATCGGCACAAACACCAGCAACGTAATCCTCAAATCGCCTGTGCCGGTATTGGCTGTTCCGCACACCTACCGCACTCGACCCATCCAGCGCATTTTGTATGCTTCCGATTTGGAAAACATCCATGTCGAGATGCCCAAAGTGACCGCATTAGCCCAATCTTTGAATGTTCCGGCAGACTTGGCGCATTTCTACTATCCCGACAGGACACCTTTGGACCAAGAGACACTGGCGGCCATGTGGAAACTAAAATACAGCAGCCTCGACCGGGTTTCCCTCGAACCATTCCAATTGGACAAAGGCTTTGCAGATCAATTGAGCGGGCTGATCAAAAAGATAAAACCCTCGATAGTGGTCTTTTTCACCCAAACCAACCGGACTTGGTTCGACAAAGTGTTCCGCGTCGGGAGGTCGGAGGGCTTTTCGTTTGTGACTAAACAGCCGATGCTTGTGTACCGAAAAGGCTAGTGTCGCATCCGGCAGGTGACGTACGAGTAGGCGAGACAGATTT
>JAYSUY010001076.1:0-7635 GCA_043718855.1 Saprospiraceae bacterium
GTTCGTGCCGTCCAAAGTGGCTGGCACGGCCAGCGGGTTGGAAAAGGTTTTTTCCGTGATGTCGCGGGCAGAGGTGGCGCTGTCCATGTTCATGTGCCCATTGCAGGACAACAGCAGCAGCAGCAGGCCCGGCAGAACCAGCCCAAATAATTTGATTGGCATTGTCCAGTATCTCATAATAGTAGTTATTGTTGATTGCAATGGAGCGTTGAGTTCAAGGGGCGAGGTTTGTTGGCAAGCGGTTCATTTGTCTATTCAAGAAAAACAGGCTTGCGGTTGCTATCGCGGAGAATCTTTTACAAATGCGCCAGCAGCATCGCCCCGCTCATCGCCATCATCAGCACATCCTCGAACAGTGTGACCTTACTCATGGGCAGGTTGAACACCGCACCGAGGCAGGCGCACTGGAAACGGCGCTTGGCGAGCAGGCTCTGCACCACGCCTACGGTGCTGATGCCCATGACCACGAACGTCAAACCGTTGGTTGCCACCGGATTGAAGTTGAGCAGGAACAACGCGCCCAACGCCAACTCCACGAAGGGGTAGGCGTATCCCCAGCCCAACCAACGCCGCGCCACCATGTCGTAACTGCTGTACGAAACCGCGAAAGCCGGTACGTCAAGCATTTTGAAAAAAGAAAAGACGAGGAAAAAGCCCGCCATGAAGTGGCGCATCCAGCGCATCCAGTCGAACGCTCCAGCGGCGACTTCCACCAGCAGCGTCGCGCCGAGGAGGTAGCCGAACACCAGCAGAATCGGTTTGTAGGTCTGCCAGAAACTGCGCTCGGTGTCCTCGTCCGGCAAAGTCACGGCGGGCGCGTGGGCCATCTCCGCCAATTGATATTTGGGGTAATCGCTCAGGGCGGCTTGCAGGTCGGGCGTAGCGATGTGGTGGCTCATCGTCACTTGCACCTTGCCGTTCAAGCCTACCGCCACGGCAGTCACACCGGGCAGTTTTTCGAGCAGGGTTTTTACTTTTGAAACGCAGCCTTCGCAGGTGATGCCGGCCACTTTATAATCGTGTGTCATGTCGTGCAGTGTTTTTTGTGAAAAATTTTGACACTGCAAAAGTGGGGGCGGCAGCAGCGGTTGGCGGTACAGGATTATGGGAGAGATGTGCAGGATTTTGGCTCATACACGGTTTCATTTCATCCCCTTCATGTCGCACATCCCCTCCACGGCTTTTTTCACGTTCGCCCTTGTCTTCATCTCGCCCATCATCATGTTGCACCTGGATGGGTCGGCATCGCACATGTCCATGGTTTTGCCCATCATCATCTTGCACATGCCGTTGCCGCTGCCCATGCCATTGCCCATGTTGTTGCCTTCACCCTCGCCGCCATTTTGCTGGGTTGGTTGGGCGGCAGGTTCTGTTTTTGTTGTCGCTCCTGCCTTGCTGTCGTTGCAGGAAACGGCGATGACGGACGCAAACAGGAGGAACATCAAGCACATCATTTCGTGCTTCATTGAAATCTTTTTCATTGTAATTGATTGAAAAATTGAATCGGGTTGTGTTCGGGGATATGGTCAATAAATTACGGTCAATCCCGCCCCAAAACCCATATCGCTGTCATAATGCGACGAAACGGAAAAGCATTTGGTCAAAATGTACCTGCCTCCAATCGCGTATTCTTTATCCGAATTGGCCATCAGGTTGAGCCTCAACCGGGCGGTCAGGGCGATGTCTTCGCGGCTCAGTTCCACCCTTGCCCGCCCGGTATGGTCAATTCGGGCATCCAAAAGGAGGAACATCGGCAGCGTGTAGTGAAAACCGAGCGTGGCGACGCGCCTTTTTTTGATGCTGTTGGACTGTCCGAAAATGTCGGCCCCGTCATTTTCGCCCGTTCGGTAGCGATAATCAAAGCCGACGTAAGGCATGAAAAACTGGTTTTTCCCCACAAAACGGCCAATATGACTGACGCTTTCGTAGCCTTTTCGGTCGTTCAAACCCAAATGCCATGTTGTTTGAATGTCCCAACGGGTGTTGCTGATGTTCAGTTCGCCGTCGCTGCCGTTGCTTTCCAGACCGATGGTTGCGGTGGTGTAAAAGGCGCGGTCGCTTTTGTTCAAAATCGCCATCGCCTTTTTATGGTCGGGGATTTCGGGGTTGGGCGGCGAGTTTTCGTAACTGAAAACGCGGCTCATGCCCGCCGCCATGTGGTACAAAATATGGCAATGAAACATCCAGTCGCCCGGTTCGGTGGCGGCAAATTCGATGGTGTCGGTTTCCATCGGCATGATGTCGAGCGTGTGTTTGAGCGGCGCACGGTCGCCCTGTCCGTTCAAAACGCGGAAAAAGTGGCCGTGCAAATGCATCGGGTGGCGCATCATCGAGCCGTTTTGCAGGATAATTCGGACGTTTTGGCCGCGTTTTATTAAAATCATGTCGCTTTCGGCCATGGTTTTGTTGTCCATCGTCCAGACGTAGCGGTTCATGTTTCCGGTCAGTTCGAAGCGCATTTCTTGGGTCGGCGCGTTGGGCAATGTTGTTTTTTGAGTTGCGCGAAGCATCGAATAATTGAGGGTCGTCAGGTCGCCCATTTTCATTTCTGGCATTGCTGCATGATTCATGCCTTTCATTTTCGAATGGTTCATCGGTGCTTGGTCGCCCGTTATTTCGGGGTACATCACGGTGTTCATGTCCATTTTTTGGACGGACATTTTCATACCCATATCGTCCATATTTCCAGCCATGTCCATCATGCTGTTCATCATTTTCATGCCTTCGAAGTATTTGAGTTTGGGCATTTCGGGCACCGTCATTTCCATGCCGCTGCCAAAAAAAATGGAGGCAAATCGGGTGCGGTCTTCGGATGTGGCTTTGAGTTCGTAGCTCATCCCGTCGTCGGGAATCGCCAAAATGACATCATACGTTTCGGCGGTGCCGATAATCAATCTGTCCACTTCGACAGGCTCCACGTCTTTGCCGTCGCTGGCGACGACCGTCATTTTTCCGCCCGCAAACTGTACCCAGAAATAAGAGGACGCGCCGCCGTTGATTAACCGGACGCGGACTTTTTCGCCGTTTTTGTGTGAAGGCTGTTTCTGCGTCGTTTGTCCATTGATTAAAAATCGGTCGTAGGCAACATCGGACACGTCCATCGGCAACATCCGCTTCCATTCGTTGGTCAGTTTTGTTCCAAAATGGCCTTTCAATAATGCCTCTCCATAGTTTTGGGTAGAACCTTTTTTGATGGAATACCAATCGGAGGCAACGTGCAGGCGGCGGTTTGTCTGAGCCGGATTTTCGTTCGACCATTCGCTCAAAAGCACGACATGTTCGGGCTGTTTGTCTGCCGTTCGGATAGTCGGGTCGTTGTCTTTTTTATGGATGACAAACGCGCCGTACAACCCGATTTGCTCCGTCAAATCGTGCGAATGGTACCAATAAGTACCGTTTTGGACAATCGGAAAGGTGAAAAGGTGGGTCGAGTTCGGCAAAATCGGCGCGGTCGTCAGGTACGAAACGCCATCAAATTGATTGGGCAAAATGATGCCATGCCAGTGCATCGAAGTCGGCGTTTTGAGTTGGTTGTGGACATAGATCACCGCCGAATCACCTTCCGTAAACTCCAAAGTTGGGGCAGGAATCTGGCCGTTTATGGCCATTGCTTTTGCGTTTTTGCCCGTAAAATTGACGGTTGTGTCACGTACATAAAGGTCGTAGCGAACGGTGCGCGGCGGCCCGGTTTTTTTGGGTTTTGATAAAATTTCAACCTTCGGCGCGGGCGGCTCGACGGCTTTTGTTTTTTCAAAAACCACCTTATCCTTTTTCATTTCGGGCATTGGTTTTGGCATTTCCGGCGGCGGGTTCGGCGGGTTTTCGCCCTCCTTCGCAGAGACTTCGGCGGGTAAAGCGGGCTTTGGTTTTGCCTTCGCCTTTTTCGGCTGGATTTTCACCAAGTCCATCCCGCAGATTGGGCAACTGCCCGGCGCATCGTTGTGTATTTTTGGGTGCATCGTACAGGAATAATACGAGCCGTCGGGCAACGATTTGCCGTTGTTTTGGGCAAAAAGGTCAGCGATATTGAGCAAAAATAAGGCTGCGAACAGCGCGGATATTTTCATTTTTTGCGAAAGTAGTTTGAAAAAACGCCGCCGGATTCCCACGGAAAACGGCGGCGGCTACTGGTTTTCGGCTCCGGTCATTTTTTGACCGGTTTCAAATCCATCTTGCATTTCGAGCATTTGTCGCCCGCTTTGCCCGTGATTTCGGGGTGCATCGGACAGGCATAAACCTCGGTTGCGGGGTGCGCGGTGTGCGTCAAATCCATCTTGCATTTCGGGCATTTGTCGCCCGCCTTGCCCGTGACTTCGGGGTGCATCGGACAGGAATAATGGGCGGCGACCATTACGGCAGGCGCGGTTTGCTGCGCGGCGGCAGTGGCTGGTTTTTGTTGGGAGCAGGCGGTGCCAAAAGCGGCGAGCGCGATACTGAAAAGAAGGATTTTCATTGAATTGAAATTTTTAAAAAAATGGTGATGAATAATTTTTTGAAAGGCCATTTCAGATAGTCAGTCAAAAAGGCCTAACCGTTTTCCAGTAATTTTTTCTTTGCCTGATATTCGTCTTCCGTGATTTGCCCCGAAGCAAAACGCTTTTGCAAAATATCCAGCGGAGAATCCTTTTTCCTTCGCTGACCGGGGATGTCGTAGGGCGTTGCGAAAATCCAAAAAAGCAGGATCCCCCAAATGAACCACCATGCAAAGTGCATTCCCCCATAGTGATAACCATCGTAGTACATGACGTTGATTTGAATTGTGAGAAAATAGAAATCTCTCCCGCGGTGCTTCCATGTGGAGGCACTGCGGGAGAGATTTCTAACTGACTACATCTTGCAGGCTTCGGCGCATTTCTTGCAAGCCTCGGCGCAGGCCTTGCAGCAAGCGTCGGCGTGCTTGCCGCATTCGGTGGCGCAAGCCTCGCAGCATGTCACGCACAGGGCGCAAAGCGCATCAGAAAACTGGGAATCACGGGCGCACAACCGGGCGCACAGCGCACAGATGTCGGCACAGTCACGGCACACTTTGACGCATGCTTCATGGCCTTCCATGGTCAAACACAGGGTGCTGCACTTTTCGCACTCAATGAGACAAGCCAGACAGGCCTCGATACAGCTCTGACGATTTTTCATTTTCTTTAATTTTATCGTGAAAGAATTTCCACGACGCAAAGGTGGCGGGGGGGGGGGGCGGAAACCTTACACAATCCCAGGCAAGAGTTATATCATTCACGCACAGGAGGGGTTTCCAAATTTTGGCTTACACCGCATCCAGGGGCTTCCGCCCTCCTCTGCCGAGGCTTCGGCGGGCACGCCCATGCTGCGTGTGCTCCGCCTTGAACTGCGTCGGAGTCAGCCCCGTCACCTGTCGGAACTGGTTGCTCAGGTGCTGCGTGCTTCTGTACCCGGTCTGCCAAGCGATTTCGCCGAGGCTCAGTTCGTCGTACACCAGCAACTCCTTCACCCGCTCAATTTTCTGGGCGATGATGTACTTTTCAATCGTCACCCCTTCAACTGCCGAGAACAGCTTGCTCAACTGCGAATACTCGTGGCCCGTCTCGCGGGAGAGGAAGTCGGAGAAGTTCATCGCCACCGGTTTTTTGCCCGATGCGTGGTGTATCTCATTGACCACCAAACTTTTAATTTGCGCCACCAATTGGCTGCTGCGGTCGTCAAGCAGTTCAAACCCTTCGGCTTCGAGGCTCTGGCGCAGGGCGGCCAACTGCACCGGACTGGGCGAAGCGGCCAATTCCGCTTCGCCCAATCGCAGGTTTTGTACCACCAATCCTGCCTCGGCCAGCAAGCGCCCCACGGTGCGGATGCAGCGGGGGCAGACCATGTTTTTGATGTATAAGTACCCGCTCACAATTAGTTGATGTTATTTGGCGGGCAAATTTTGCCCCAGACTTCGCCAAAAAGCCTCGTCATGGCGCTGCTATGCCTGCGTTTTTTGACTTGTCTGGCCCAAAATTTTCCTCCCCAAACAATCATCACTAATTATGACCGGGTACTTAGCGTCATACCGACGGCGCTTTTATTTTCGGTTTTTATCGAGCCAGGCTTGGAACTCCGCGATTTCCCGCTGCTGGCCGTCCATCATCTGCTGTGCCATTTGTTTCATCTCTATGTGCTGGCCTTTGGCCAATTCTTCTTGAGCCATAGCGACTGCACCCTGATGGTGCGCCATCATCATGGTGGCAAAATCCCGGTCCAACTGGCCGCTCATGGGCATGGATTTCATCTGGTCGTGCATCGCCTGCATACTGCTGCCGTGCATTTCCTGCTGGTGTGGGGCTTTGGCCAGGTGGGCCTGCACAAAGTTGCGCAATTGGACAATCTCGGTGCCTTGGGCTGTGATAATTTTCTGGGCCATATCCTTCATTTGTGGGTCAGCGCCCGCTTTTACTTGAATCTCGGACATATCGATAGCGCCCTGATGATGCTCAACCATCATGTTGGCAAAGTCTACATCGAAGTCGCCGGTCATTTTCAGGGCATTGGTGCGCTGCATCATGGCATCCATGGTTTGCATCATGGCCATGCTGTGCTGGCTGTGGCCTTCCATTTTGTGGTCAGTGCCGGACGTTTTGCCGGAGTAGTTGCAGCTGCTCAGCACACAAAGGGTTGCAAAGAGGGCGATCATTGCGGTGAATGGTTGATGTGTCATGTTTGTGTGGTTAAAAAATTGATTTAGGCCGCCATTTTCCGGGCCGTCATTGTTCAGGTTTTAGTCTGCTTCTCCAAAACCTCAATCTCTGTTTTCTCTTTTTTGATGCCCTGCCGGATAAACCCAAACAAGGCCATATAGACATTGGCTATCCATACCAATGAAAAGCCAGCAACCACATAGCCCCGCCAATCGTCCAGCAGCAATTTGTAGCCGGTCAGGCACAGGAATGCGACTGCAACGTAATGGCTGAAACAATACTCGCAGGTGAAGAGGTAGAAAAATTTACGTTCCAACAAGGATTTGCATTGCTGGCTTTTGTTGGTGCAATAGTCTCTTGGCTCTCTGAATATTTCTTCGTGCGTCACCGTCCACGCCACACAGGCAACGGGGATGGACAGTAAAAAGAGCCAAGCGGTTTGTAAGGAGATCGACATGGATGAGGTGATTGGTGGTGCCGCTCGTTTCAAACTGAACGGTCTTCTTCGAGGTCCTCGTGGTTGTCGCCGCCGAGGCTGTAATAGTTGTTCTCCTCGTCCTCGCTGCCGATTTGTTCCTGCGCGTCATCCAGTTCCGAGCCGGGGACATCAAGTTGCTCCTCATCTGAATCGAACTCGCTTCCTTCGGCTGTGTCGTCGGTGAAATCGGGCGAGTTGCGGCGTTCGGGCAGGTTTTTTTCGAGGGGCAACTCGATTTCTGTCCCTTCCTCGATGCTCGTTTCATCTACTTTCTGCAATCGGCTGTACACATCCTCACTGGGCGGATAAATTGGGTAGCCGGGCAGTTCTGGCTGGCTCTTTTCACTGGCTTCTGGGGTAGGATGGTTGAGGAAGGCTGTCTTTTGCATGGTTCAAAAAATTGAAAAGTGTTGATTGGCTGTGTAAGCCAGATGGATGCATGCCGTTTTGATTGGGTTCTCTGATTTGATTAGCCTTCAGCCGCTGTTGTTCAAGTTTTTTCGGCTTCCA
>JAYSUY010001077.1:0-2746 GCA_043718855.1 Saprospiraceae bacterium
GGTGGCAGCTGGGTCAGTTCATTGCTTCCTAAGCGTAGTAAAGTCAGGTTTTTTAAATTCCAAATTTGTGGCGGCAGTTGAGCTAGGAAGGTGTTGACCAAGTCAAGTTCAGTCAGATTTACCAAATCTCCGATTTGTGGCGGTAGTGAGGTCAGGTGGTTAAACCTAAGATTAAGTTTAGTCAGGTTTTTCAATTCTCCAATTTGTGGCGGCAGTTGAGTTAGTAGGCTGTTGCTCAAATCTAATCCAGTCAGGTTTTTTAAATCCCCAATTTGTGATGGCAGCGAATCCAATCGACAGTTTGCTAAGTATAGCACTTGCAAATCGCCCAAGCGAGCGATACCAGATGGCAAAGTAAGGTTGTTTCTACGTGTATGGTGCCCGCTCAAAATCAACCTCCTCAATTGAGGATATCGGAGCGCTTTACTGGGAAAACTGTCCAACTTTTGATTGCGCAGGTCAAGTATGGTCACTTGTTCGTTTAGGTCGGCAAGGGTGTAAGCAGCTCGGTAAGTGTTGCCCAAAGTGTCCAAAAGGAAGTCTTTTCTATATTCGTTTACTTTGGCGTATCCCAAATCATCAAACTGCTCAGCCTTATCGTATGTACCTAGAGTGTTTACGGGGTCTCCATTTTTGTCTATAAAGTAAAACCCATAGTCCTTAAAAGCCAGCGCAAATCGCCCTTCATAAAAGTAAAAAGCATTCACCAGTTTATTGGCCCTCTGCAAAGCACTATCGGCTTTGGCGAGAGCGGCAGCAGTTTTCTCCTGCTCCTTTTTCACTTTCGCCTCCGCCGTTTCCGCCCGCTCGCGCTGCCGCTCCAACTGCGCCACCGCACCCTGCTTCTTCCGCTCGATTTCTTCCTTTCGCGCGTCGCCGCATCGGGTGAGGGCTGCGTCGTACTTTTTGTAGGCATCGAAGTAGGCACCGCGCTGCTCGGCGGTCTGGGCGGCGCGGAGCATCTCGTCGCAGGTTTGGGCGGAGAGGGGGTGGAGGGTAAAGAGGAGGGCGCAGAAGAGGAGGCGTGATTTCATGTTGTGTGGTTGTTGAATGATGCTGAGCGTGGCGACAATGGGACGCGGATTGGACGGATAGGGCGGATAAAAACAGATTCTGTAAAAAATTAGGGCCACCACCGATAACCCATTTTTGAAACACAAAAGGCACAAAAGAAACACAAAAGAGTGTAGAGCGCGGGCTTTTGTGTTTCTTTTGTGCCTTTTGTGTTTCAAAAAACTGCGTGGTAAGTTTTTACCATAGTTCATCGCATCTGCCGCCGCAGCCGCTCCACCTCCGCCCGCACAGCCGCTGAGGTGTCCAACCGCAGCGCCGCCTCCAAGTCCTCCTGCGCCGCGCCGAAAAACCCGGCCTGGATGCTCTTTTCGGCACTTTTGAGTTTGTCCTGCGCTTGCAGCGCGTTCTTCTCGCGCTCTTTTTGCAGCACCAGTTCCAGAGCCGCCTCCGCCTTCCGCCTTTCCTGCTCGGCCCGCTGCTCAGAAGTCCGCGCCTCGTTGCGGGCATTGATGGCCACCACCATCGCCAGCGTCGCCAGCGCGGCCAGCACGAACCCAGCTGCGGCGATGAGCAGGGCGTTGCGCCGCTTGCGCTCGGCGATGCGCTGCTGCTGGCGGGCGAGTTCGGCCTCCGCTTTCAGGCGGTCTTGCTCCTCCTCGGCCAGCCGCTCGCTGCGGGCTTTCAGCACCGGGGCGATAAGCGTGTCGTGGCTGATTTCGTAGTTGAATCCTCCCAGCGAGTTGGCTTCGCGGCGCAGCAGGAAGGCATCTTGCAACCGCTGGAGGGTGGCCGGGCCGACCCCGAGGTGGCGGAAACGCTGGAGGAGCGCATCGGCATCCATGCTCAGGCGGCGGGCTTCGCGGGTCTGCTCGTTCACGAAAAGCAGGCCGTCTTCCACGAGGGTGCGGGCGGCGGACTGCTCGGCGGCGGGCATCTGCTCGATTTGGCGGCGGTAGTAGGCTTCGTAGATGTTCGCCAAGTCGGGCAGGTCGCTCACGTCCACATCGGGCAGGCCGTTGCCGTCGCGGTCGGGGATGCTGCCCTTGATGACCTCGGTCTCGATGTACTGACACAGGATTTGCAACTGAAACGCCTCCACGCCGCGACTGCTCTGCTGGGGGCCGCCGCTCAGCCCGTGCAGGATTTGGTCGAGGGCCGCCGCCGTGAACTCGAAGCGGGGCGAGCGGAAATCATCGCCCGCGAGCAGGGCGGGCTGCACGATGGCCTCGCGGGCCTGCTCGCGGCTGAGGCCGCGCAGTTCGTATCGCTTGCGCAGGATGGTCGGGATGCGGTCGCTCAACTGGTCGAGCAGGCTGAGGCGGTCGGAGCGGATGGAAAACACGGCTTTCGCCTCCAAGCGGCCCGCGAAGAAGTCCTCCTGCTCATCGGTCCAGGTCGGGCCGGTCGGCACGGTGTTGTACAGCACGTCGGCAAATTCGGCCTTGAACTGCTCGCGCATGGCCTCCGGGTAGGTGAAAAACTCCTCAAACTGGTCAAAAATGAACACCAAGCGCGGCAGGTCATCGCCGCCCGGCACCCGGCGCATACACTGCCACCAGAGGCTGTGGGGCAGTTCGGGGCGGTCGAGGAAAGCGCCGTCCGCGCTGAGCGGCAGGGCATCGGCGAGGCGGGCGCTGAATTTTTGCAGGGGCGTATCGCCGGCTTCGCCCGACCAGGCGAGGAAGCGCACCGGCACGGGCAGGAAGCGGTAGCGGCGGCGGTTGCGGTCGCC
>JAYSUY010001078.1:0-2742 GCA_043718855.1 Saprospiraceae bacterium
TCTACCCGAAAGTCACAAGTTATTATTCACACGTTCCTAAAATGCTCAAAAAAACGGCACAAAAGTAGAAAAAAAAGCGACGGTTAAAACCAACGAGACACCTGTCTCACATGGGTTTCTTGTAAAATGCCTCGAAAAAACAGCATCGCGTTTCGGTTTCCCGAAACGCACACTGTACCCGAAATGCTGCGTAGGCGACCAAAAACGAAATTTGACCACTGCTTCCCCAGCATTGCTTTCCTTTACCCCCACAAACAAATGCTCCGTTCATGCGCCTTTTCGGACTCATCGGCTACCCGCTCGGCCACTCTTTTTCCAAACAATATTTTAGCGAAAAATTTACCCGTGAGGGCATCTCCGATGCCCGCTACGAGTTGTTTCCGCTGCCCGACATCGCGGCACTGCCCGAGCTGATCCGCCAGCATCCCGACCTCTGTGGCCTCAATGTCACCATCCCCCACAAACAAACCGTGCTACCTTATCTCCACGAACTTGACGAGACAGCCCAAGCCGTAGGAGCGGTGAATTGCATCAGCATCCGGGAGGGGCGGCTGCGGGGGTTCAACACCGATGTGGTGGGGTTCGGGCAATCGTTGAAATCTGTGATGGGCCAGCAATGGGCAGATTCAAAAGCCCTGATACTCGGCACCGGCGGGGCCTCGAAGGCGGTCGCTTGGGTATTCGATCAGATGGGCATACCGTTTTTGTTCGTGTCGCGGCAACCGATAGCGAAAGGCTTGCCCGCCGCGACAGAAGCGAAAGAGGGCCAAATTGGGTACGAAGCCATTGACTTGCTTTCGCCCAAAGAATATCGAATAGTCATAAATACCACGCCAGCAGGCACTTATCCAAACGTGGACGATTGCCCGCCTATCCCGTTCGATTGGTTGCGGCCAGAACATTTGGTGTACGACCTCGTTTACAATCCGACCGAAACGCTACTTTTGCGACGTGCCGCTGAACGCGGCTGCACCGTAAAAAACGGCTTGGATATGCTGCATTTCCAAGCCGAGAGAGCTTGGGAAATATTTGATGCGCGTTAGCCAACCACCAGTTCACCACTCACCAATCCACCAATCACCATGACGGTAGATTTTTCCAATACAGAAATTGCTTTTGCGCACCTCAGCGACCGGGAGTTGAAAAAAACGGCTTGGCTCTTCAGCATGATGAGCAAACCCTGGCTGGTAAAGTACGGCTCCGGCTTGGGCCTGTGGGCGGTAGAACACGGGTTGCCATTTGCCGAAACAGTGGTAAAAAACACTGTTTTTGAGCAATTTGTGGGCGGCACCACCCTGCTCAACAGCCAGCCAAACATCGAGCGGCTGGCGGCCCACAACACGCTGACCATCTTGGACTACGGCGCAGAAGCCAAGGAAACGGAGACGGATTTCAACTACACCATGAACGAGAACATCCGGGCCATTGAGTTTGCTTCGCGCTCCGGCCATATCCCGGTGGTGAGTACCAAAGTCACCGGTTTGGCGCGGTTTGGCCTCTTGGAGCGCATACAATCCGCCCAAACCCTGACACGGGAAGAACTTAGCGAGTACCGCAATGTGCTGAAACGCATCGATGCGGTATGCTACCACGCAGCAAAAAAAGGTGTGGCCGTGTTCATTGATGCCGAGGAGAGTTGGATTCAGGACAGCATCGACCACCTCGTGTGGCTGATGATGAAGCGCTACAACAAGCAGCGCGTGGTGGTGTACAACACCTTCCAGATGTACCGCCAAGACCGACTTTCATTCCTCACTGAGAGTTACGACCGCTCGCGCAAGGCGGGGTTCCTGCTCGGTGCCAAACTCGTGCGCGGCGCGTACATGGAAAAAGAAGCCAAACGAGCCGAAGCGATGGGCTACCCCAACCTCATCAACCCCACCAAACCCGCTACCGACGACCACTACAACACGGGTCTGCGCTTCTGCCTCGATCACATCGACCACATCGCGCTCTGCAACGCCAGCCACAACGCCGCCAGCGCACTGCTCCAAGTAGAGTTGATGGAGCAAAAAAACATCCCGCCCGACCACCCGCACACCCTGTTCAGCCAACTCTTGGGCATGAGCGACAACGTGACGTTCAATCTTGCTAAAGCGGGATTTCGCGTAGCGAAATATGTGCCCTATGGGCAGGTGGTGGATGTGGTGCCCTACCTCATCCGCCGGGCGCAGGAGAACACCTCGGTGACTGGCGACGTAGGACGCGAACACGCGCTCATCCTTCGAGAGGTGAAACGGAGAGGACTGTGAGAGAGCGATTTGTGCCAAAATGGAGGCATGGCAGACACGCCCGTATATTTCTCAAGAGGCTCCCGTTGGAGCAAAATCTCGGCTCATGTTTTTGATTTGCTGAACACTACAGCTTGAATGAGATCGGAGGATATTTTTTTGAGGTTGTGCATCCACTCGAACAGAGCGACATAAGGTAGAGGAAGTGCTTTCTGACACCTTTGAAGCGGCGCAGGCAATTCCTCAGTTCTGTCCAGAGTCCCTTCGCGGTGTTGGTGTACACCTCCCTGACCAGTGCGCGTCCAGAGCCTCCTGCACTGTTCTTTGTCGGTGTTGTTCAGCACCCCAACCTGATCGGCACACGCTGGCGACCGTGCGCCCCAGCTGTGGGTACTGCCGCATGACGGACAGCACAACTGCCCATCGTGAAAATGATCTACCAAATGCTCTCAGCACTTATCTTCGTCCAGCAGGTCCTTTATGCTGTACTCCATGAGTCGTTTTTGACTGC
>JAYSUY010001079.1:0-2741 GCA_043718855.1 Saprospiraceae bacterium
CCCGTTTTTTTCTTGGGAAATACCGGGCGCGTACGAGACCGAGCCCGTGCCGCCAGATGAATCGACTTTCATGCTTTCGCGCAGCGCATTCCACTGCCCGGTGTCGGGTATGATGGGTTGCTGCTTGGGGTTCCACTCGGGGTAGAGGTAGTCAAACGTCTCGCGGCCAAGCACTTCGAGTGTGTTGGTGGCGGCCAGGTCGTCGTTGCCGGCAGCCAGATTGTCGGCCATGCTCTCGATGACGAGCGCAGTTTTGAGCAGCGACCAGGACTCGTGTTGGTAGCCGAGCAATTTGAACTCGACGGGGACTTCACTGGACGACATTTGCCCGATGTAGGCATTCACGCCTTCGGTGTAGGCTTGCAGAAGGCGCATGGTTTCGGGCGATTTGACCCAGCCGAGCAGCGCGTTTTCGGCGGCGAACACCATGCCTCGGCGGCGCATGAGGCGGTCAAGGGCAAGCGTCCGTTCGCCCAGCACTTCCGAGAGCCGCCCCGATGCCCGCCGCGAGGTGATGTCCATTTGCCAGAGGCGGTGGGTGGCCGTGACGTAGCCCTGCACCCGCGCTGCGTCTTCCATGTTTTGAGCAAAAATATGCGGCACCAACAGGTCGTCATACACCACCTCAACGGGCGCACTGAGTCCGGGGATGTCGGGCGTGGCATTTTTTACTGGGAAACCTGTGGCCGACTCGGCATTGGCCCAAAAACCAGAAAACGGGTTGAGGAACGCGCCCAGCGGGGGCAAGTTGGCTTCGCCAGCCCGAAAGCCAGTGCTGAGGCCCCAAAGGAGCATGGCTGTGGTGGTGAGTGCAAGGAGGAATCGAAGGATACGCATCTGAACGGAGGGTTGGAGGGTTTGGGGTTGAGCGCAGCGAAGGTAAAGCGCGGGGCCGAAATGCTTCGGATATTGGCTGACTGCTTGATTGAGCGACCCATAGCCAACTCAGCAACCCAATGGATACTCGTTCAACCAATCTTATTTTGGCAATTCATCGACTATGGCTGCCTATATTTGGTAAAAATTAGATTTCTCAAAAATAATATTGAAAAACTATCGAAAAAGTAGCGCATTTATTTGCCGCTTCGCCACAAGTCGCCTTAACATTGCAGCAAGTAGTTTTTGTGTTTATTTGTTTGGGTTAGAATGCCTCGCCGTACCGGCGAGGCATTTCTTTTTTGGGCGGCACCGCTTACCGCAGCGTCCGCCGCACCGCTTCCATCTCCAAATCTTTTCCATCAAGCAAATCCTGTATGCTGTAAGGCGTGGCGATGTCGGGCATCACGCCCCTGCCCATGTCGGGCTGGCCCACTTGGTAGCGCAGCAGGAAGAGCGGGAAGCGCACCAGATAGCCCGTGTTGGGCAACTTCAATTTCGGGAAACCGCCGCCGCAGTTGCCCGTCTCGTTCCCGCCCGACTCTGTGCCGACCACCGTCGCGCCCGCCTTGTTTTTTAGAAAACTGGCGCACATACTGGCTGATGAGAACGACCAGCCATTGGTGAGCACGAAGGTTTTTCCCTCAAAATTGTCTCGCTTACGGGGCTGTACGCGCCAGCGTTGTGTGCGCAAGCCACCCTCTCGCCGGTATCGGAAGCCGGGCTGGAAGTTGTACTTCGCCCAAATCATGGCCTTGTTCAGTTGGGCTTTCGGACCAAAGTAGCCGCCCATGCGGGTATGCCGCTGGCGCACATAGTCATAGCCGAACGGCACATCAGCGATGCTCGCCACCAAGCGGTCCATGTTGCGGATGTTGCCCCCGGTGTTGTTGCGTACATCCACCACGAGTGTGCCGATGTGCTGCTCGTGGAGCCAGCGGAAGGCATGGCGGTAAAATTTGCGGTAGCCACGATTGGGGAAACTCGTGAGAGTCAGCACCGCTACGCCTGGCCGGGCAGTGTCGCGCTGGAGCGACATGGTGCGGTTGGCCAAAATCGGTTTTCGTGGCACCCCGGCCTCTCGGCGACCTGCCTCGCGAGAGCGGATGCCTTGCAGTTTCTGCAAGTCTGCACGGCTTTTGGAGGCCATGTAGTGGCTGCGCGGCTGGCTTGGTGGGGAAACGCTCTCCACCGAGTACTGCGCTGTGTCGCCCTGAAAAAGCCTGACGAACCGGGCAAAATAGACGGAGGCTACTTGGTCTGAAAAAGTGGTGTTGAAGCCATCGCCAAAAGCCACCGAGCGGCACTGAGCCAGCAGATCGGCGGTAGCGGTACCGTTCACGGAGCGAATTTCGGCACCGCGTCGGAGCGAGGTGTCGCCGGAGTAGTGCCGCCACACGAACACGCGCCCGTCGGCCACTTGCGCCATGATGGGCAGTACGCGCGTTTGGTCGTTGAAGAACGGAGTTTGGAGCGAAGTGTGGCCGTCGCGCACGGCAGCCACTGCCCGGCGCAGCAGCACCTGGGCCTGGTCGGCGGTTACTGAGTCGGAAGGCACCTCGGCTCGCAGGAGGTCGAACATCGCATCCATCGAATCACGCGGGCTGTAGCGGAACGCGCCGGGGTGGCCTCGGTACAGGGCTTGTTGCAGAAATGTGAGGTCGTCGCGGAGAGCAGCGGGGGGGGAGGACTGGGCGGAGAGTAGGGCGGGGAGGGCGAGAGCGCATATTAAACCTCGTAGGTTTTGGAAACCTATGGTATGTACACAGTTCATTGACATTGTTGAAGTAAGATTGCGGGATGAAATCAATACTGGGAGATGTTCGCCTTGAGCGATTGGAAGGGATCATTTGTGAGCGGATGCG
>JAYSUY010001080.1:0-2738 GCA_043718855.1 Saprospiraceae bacterium
TTCCACTTTCAGAGCCTACACGAACCCATCGTACCGCTGTTCATGCTGTACCACCAAGTGAGCCGACGCGCCGACGGGCTGCTGGCGGTGCGGGTACAGCCCGCTCAATTTCAGTCGTTTATCCAAACTGCTTCGACCAAATGGAAGAAAATCTTGCCCGATCAGCCCTTCCGCTACACCTTCCTCGACGCAGATTTGGCCGAACTTTACAAGGACGAGCAGCGGGCTAAACGGCTGTTCGTGCTGTTCGCTGGGCTGGCGATTTTCATCGCTTGCATCGGGCTGCTGGGGCTGGCCGCCTACCTTACGCGGCAGCGCACCAAGGAAATCGGCATCCGAAAAGTGCTGGGCGCGAGCGTGACGAACATCACCGCGCTGCTGGCAAAAGATTTCTTGAAACTGGTACTGGTTGCCATCACCATAGCCTCGCCGCTGGCTTGGTGGGCCATGTCGAAGTGGCTAGGTGATTTTGCCTACCGCACCACAGTCGGCTGGGGAGTGATTGCGCTGGCGGGGCTGTGCGCCGTGGGGGTGGCGCTGCTCACGGTGAGTTTTCAGAGCATCCGGGCGGCCCTAGCCAACCCGGTGAAGAGCCTGCGGAGCGAGTGAATCTCTGTTGTTGAGGTGCGGATTTGGGGGATTTATTTATCATGCGAATAATGGGTTAGGGCAAGTGATCGGTTCTCAGGCTTATTGACCGGGTGACTTCAAGTCACCCGGTCAATAGACTATTGATTTTCAATGCCTTCTGATTTCAGCCCATTATTCGCGTTTATCTGTTTCGTCCAAGCCCGGTATCTCCTTCTACCTTTCCGGTGTACACAATTCCCAAATTTTTGGCTTTCAAACAACCCAATCACCACCTAAACAAATCCACACAAAAATGCTGTCCAACTATCTCACCATCGCCCTCCGCAAACTCAACAAGCACCGCGACTATGCCCTGCTCAACATCCTCGGTCTCGGCCTGAGCGTGGGTTGTAGCGTCCTGATTTTTGCGCTCCTGCGCCACCACCTGAGTTTTGACGAGCACCACAAAAACGCCGACCGGGTAGCGCGTGTAATGATGGATATCAAGACGGAGACCCTCATGCCCTTCTCAGGCGTACCCATGCCGATGGCAAAAACGTTGCGCGAGGAGTGCGCTTTTTTGGAAAAAACGGCCATGGAATCGGGCCATGAAAATGTCTTGGTGAGCATAGCCAACCCAAATAGTGGTATAGACAAATACAAGGAAGAGCATAAATTCTCTTGGGCAGAGCCAGAGTTGCTGGATATTCTCGACCTACCCCTGCTTCAGGGCGACGCGCAAGCACTGCGCGAGCCCAACACAGTGTTACTTTCTGAAAAACTGGCGCAAAAGTATTTCGGCGAAGCCGAGCCTATCGGCAAAACGCTGCGCCTCGACAACGAAACCGACCTGCGCGTGGTGGGCATACTGAAAAACGTATCCGACAACACAGACTATCCTCTCGAAATGATTGGCTCTTGGGCAACGCTAAAAACCTTGACTGAAACGGCTGCGGGCATAGACTTCTGGCAAGGCGCTCGAAGCGACGACCACTGCTTTGTGCTGCTGAAACCCGGCCACAGTATGCAGGATTTAGAGCCTGTAATGGCTGATTTTCGCAAAAACCACCCTCACTCGGAGGAGCCAGACCTGTTCCAGTACAAAGCCATGCCCATGCTTGGCCTACACTTCGACATAGACTACGGCTTCGGCATGGACAAAAAACTGCTCTGGGCGCTGGGTTTCATCGGCCTGTTCTTGTTGCTCACGGCCTGTTTCAACTTCATCAATATGGCCACTGCACAGGCCCTCACGCGTACGCGAGAGGTGGGCGTGCGCAAGTCGCTGGGCAGCACACGGGGGCAGTTGTTCTGGCAGTTCATGGCCGAAACGGGTCTGATTGTGGCGGCTTCGATGGCCGTCGGCTTTGTGCTGGCCTGGCTCGCCCTACCCTACCTGAACACTTGGCTCGACCAAAATCTGCGGTTCGATGCGCCGCTGCTCACAGCGCTGGCGGGCTTTGCGTTGGCGTTGGGTGTGGTGCTCACGTTTTTAGCGGGCTTCTACCCCGGCTTCATGCTGGCGCGGTTCAGCCCAGTGATTTCTATGAAAGGCGCGCCCGAATTGACTGGTACAGGCAGGTTTCCTTTGCGCAAGGTATTGGTGACCACTCAATTTGCCATCTCACAGATACTCATCATTGGCGCAGCAATTGTGACTGCTCAGATGCGCTTCGCACAGGATGCCGACTGGGGCTTCCGCCCGGGTACAATTCTGGCCCTCGAAGTGCCGGATATAACCAAAATAAGCAGCCTGCAACAGCAAATTGCAGCGATTGCCGGGGTAAAAAGCGTGTCGCTGTGCTACCAGCCGCCCGCTTCTACCTCCAATAACAACACGGGTGTGACCTACGACAACCGCCCCAAAGGCGAAGCCTGGCTCGTGAACAACAAGCCCGCCGATGCGCACTACGTCGAAACTTTTGGGCTGCAACTGGCGGCTGGTCGCAACTTACAACCCAGCGACACGACGCGTGAATTCCTTGTCAATGAGACGTTTGTAAAAAAACTCAACCTCGCCTCTCCCGATGAAATTCTGAACAAAACCATTTCTGTAGGTGGCACAAAAGCCCAAGTAGTTGGTGTTATTCGTGATTATCACAACTGGTCTCTATCCGAACCCATTGCTGCCATTGCCATTGGGTGTAGGGCTTCCGATTACGCTACTT
>JAYSUY010000109.1:0-6344 GCA_043718855.1 Saprospiraceae bacterium
TCTCATCAACAGTTCGCTACGGTTATTGATTAATTTTCATGCTGATTTTTGGGCCTAAAATAAATGGCATAATTTCTGATTATAATCGGCATCACAAAAACGGGTTAGTTCATTTTTAAAACATTTTCTATGAGAAAGGCAAAAAACGAATCTATTGTACTCAAAAAAGGCCAACAAGACATTCTTCTTGACTACACTGAACTTCGCAAAGCGGTGTTGGTGCTCCGGGCAGTGAACCACAAACTGCGCCAGCGGATGCTCGACCTGTTGGAAGAAAACCAGCGTATGACCGTAACTGATATTTATGTAAAACTTCGTTTGGAGCAGAGCGTGGCGAGTCAGCACTTGGCCATTCTGCGCAAATCTGGAGTGGTGCAAACCGAGCGCGAAGGGAAATTCATCTTTTACTCGCTGGATAAAAGTCGCTTGACCCAGATTTCAGACTTGGTGGAAGACTTGGCTGCTTAAGCCACGCAACAGCGTTGTTGCTTACAAATTGACTACAATCGAAATGCTGTCATCCAAGGCGAAAACGCCGGGAGACAGCATTTTTTTTTGCTCATAAGCATAGGTAGGACTAAATATCGCATATTTGCCGCCAGTTGGAGCCGCGCAAGTTGTGCGCGGTCATTTAATAAAAACATGAGCAAACACACTACATCATCTCCCACCCTGTCTCCTCTCACGGCGAATGACAGCCAACTCCGCACTTCGTCGGGCATCATGCGTGCGCTGGCGCATCCGCTCCGCTTGCGGATGATTGCTGTCATGGACAGCCATTCTGCTGCCGAAGCCTGTGTAAACGAGATTTTCGATGCGCTACAGATCGAGCAATCTGTTGCTTCTCAACACCTTCGCATTTTGCGCCAAGCCGAATTGGTGCAAACCCGCCGCGACGGGAAATTCATTTATTACTCCTTGAACTATGGTCGGCTGATGAAGGCGCGTAGCAGTGCTGCTACGTTTTCTGAGTTCGTCAATGGCGGGTAAAGACTATTGGTCGTTCTGCCCTACTTTTTCAGTCTTTCCGCCGCTTTTTTCCGTAGGTCTCCAAGTGGTCGCCACAATGCCCAATCACGATGAGTTGGTTGGAGTGGTCTGCCCAATAGTGTACCCGCAGGAATTTACCCGACTTATTTACTTTGATGTGTGCCAAGATATCGATCTCTTGGCCTAGGTATACGCGTGTCCGCTCGGTCATCATGCGAGTACTTTCCTTGGTATGGTGGGTCTCTGTAAACGAAAGTTCGTAGCCGCTGATGGCACGGAACTCATGTTCGATGGTCTTCAGGTCGCTTTTTTGCTCAAAATGCAAATCCCAGAGCGTGGTGGCCATGTGCCACAGCAGGTGCCAAGCGGTATGCACCTCGAGATACTCGAACTCTTCGGCTGATTTTATCGCCTCATTGAGGAAGTGCAGGCGCTGGTTTTGGAGCGTGGCCAAGGTAGCCACCACCTCGCCAAGGTCAGCGGGGAGTTTGGCGAAATGAGCGATGGTGCGTTGGGTCTGCTGGTACAAACTGGCCCGGCGCTCGTGTACTTGCAGGAGCTGGCCCAATTGCCTGTTTTCAAATTCCAGCCGCCTTAGTTTGTGGTCCAGTTCTTCAATCTCGCCCTCGCCAAACAGGATTTCCTCCTCTTTTTGCAGCAGCACCTCATCAATCATCTCATTCGATTCTTGCAGTGCCTGCATCTCCACTTCGATGAGTTTGATGTACTCGCCCTGCTCTGTGGCTGACTGGGCCACCAACGCCAGTTCGCGCATCTGCTGCTCTTTTTGCTTGTAGCCGATGTCTTCCTTGAAACTCACGAAGTCGGAAAACGGTGGCTCCTTGCGCCGTTGCAGCCCTTTGAACAGCACGGCTTCCAAATCTTTCGCATCAGCATAATTGCGGAAGAGGAAAAACCTGTGGCGACCGTAGTCTTTCGAGTCGCGGAAATTGACACTCGTCTGGTAGATGCGGGCAGCGTTGCGGGCGCAGTAGTAGGTGGAGTAGTGTTCGCCGAGGTAGCGCTGCATTTCCATCTCAACGCGCTCATTATCATAGTAATAAACGTTGGCTGTGCCGACCAAGATTTGCGCCAGCGATTCAGGGTCAATGTGAAAACGGCCCGTTTCATCAGGTTTTACCAGCACGAGCAAGTGCCGACGGGCAGGGTCGGCGAGCCATTTGACAAAGCCTTCGGCTTGGCCCGGCAGGAGCGGCTGAGCAAAAGAATAGAGCCGCTGACCAGCGCAATGCACATAGCTGCCTTCGAGATCGAAGAGGTAATCCACCACGCTTGACACGGCAGGCTCTGGCTCTGGCGGGTCTTTGGCAAAATGGCCTGGAATGATGTAGTGGGAGAGGATCACGGACACATCAAACCGCTGATTGCCAACACTGGTGATGCCGATGTCGGTGCGCCAGAAGCGCTCCAAGTGGTCGCGGTCGCGCTCCTGCAACCGGAAAGTCCAGTAGCGCGGAGGGTCGTTTTCGAGCGCATCAGCACGGAAGGTGCGCACATCGGCGGTCACATCGGGCAGATCGGAAAACCAGTCGCCACCCAAAAAAAGCCACGTGCGGATGATGCCCGTGCGGTTGCAGCGCACGTCGGCATATCGGTCGTAGAGCCATTCGCCCACTCGTTTCACGAGAATGCCCCAAAAATCTTGTCCATCGGGCGCTCGCCCGGGCGCGATGCTGAAGTAGGCTCGGTAGTGCGTGTTGTATGTTCTCATAGTGAATGGCGGCAAATATTGAAAAAAAACAGCGGTTCACCTTGACGCGCCTCCATTTTTTGTGCTCGCAGTAAGTACCATGACACAAATATCTCGCTGAGGCGCAGAGGCGCAAAATTTTGACTCTGAATACTTTGGGGCTCTGCGCCTTTGCGAAATAACCTAAATTAATTTTGATGAGGCCCTTACCCTTCTACCTCAGATCAGTTTCTGTCTGCCTTTTTCCAAAACTGTATTCTTGGATGCCTGACCTACTGTAGCCCTGTACTTTGTTGCTCGATTTCATCTACCTGCTTCAACATGAATTTTTGCCGCGCTTTTTGCTCCTTCACTTTTTGCCTTTTGGCCTTTTGCACCAGTTTGGCCCAAACTTTCCAGCCCTTGCCCGCCCCTCTGCTGGTGCGTGAGGTGGCCTTTGAGCAAGCTACGGAGTGTACTATTTTTTTTGACAACCCCTCCGGCGTACCCCTCCAACTCCGCTGGCGCAGCGGTGAAGTCAGTATGCCCGACGGCTGGGACATCGATCTCTGTGACTACGGCCTCTGCTACGTTGGCATACCTGCTGGCGGCACCATGAACCCCATATCGGGCAGCACTCAGGCTTACTTGAAACTCATCGTGCAACCTGACACCGTTGCTGGAGCGGGCTGGCTCTGGTTCCAAGTGTACGAACTGGGCAACGACTCCAATTTTGTGGATGTGTACTTCAGTCTCCATACCCCAGGCACGACTGGTACGGCTTCGCCGGGCCAGTCTGCGGGGCTGCACGTTTTTCCCAATCCAGCCAGCGACGTGCTGTTTTTGGAAAATATTTTTGACACAAAAAACACCACCGCCCGCATCCTGAGTGTCGCTGGCGCGGTGATGTGGGAGGGCGAGATACCCGATGGGCATACGGCTCAGGCAAGCACAAGTGATTGGCCGAGAGGAATTTACTTCGTACAGGTGGGAGGGGCGACGAAGAAGGTAGTGCTGGATTGAACGCTTGCTATTTTGCGGAATGATGAAAAAGAAAAGCCTACAACTGGATACGCAGTTGTAGGCTTTTCTTTTGCGGGCCGGAAACAACAGAGGTCGCTGAAAAGCCAAGGTGCTTTGAATCGCTTGGCATTTACTCGCCCAAACGCAACAACAACAGCCGAGGGTGTTCAATAAACTGTGTCAGGCCCGAGGCGTTAACTTGTCGGCAAACACACAAAATTTATGAACGAGAAAGAACCGTCACCGTTTTCAGCGGGAGTTGAAGCGTTATTGGTAAAGCGTCTGATGGGGGCGAGTCACTTCCAGAGGTGCTGGCCCCTCTGATCAAGCGGGTACTGGAATCGGGCTTGGCGGGGGAATTGAACTTCCATCTTGGGCAGGCTGCTGAGGCTGGGGAGTCGAACCGCCGGAACGGTCGGCAGTCGAAGACTGTGCGGACCGAGTACGGTGCTGTGGAGGTAGAGACTTCGCGCGACCGTCTTGGGACGTTCGAGCCGGTGCTGGTGGGCAAGCGGGAGCGGCAGTTGGGCTGGGGCTGGAGAAGCAGATACTGGGGCTGTACGGTCTGGGGATGGGGCATTTGTCCAAATTGGCACCCCACCATCATAATATCGCCAAACGTCAGGCAGTTGAAGTCCCGCTGCACTACTTTTAGGTTTCAAAAGAACACCCACGCTATGAAAAAAAACTGCCCACCCATTTACCCGCCGAAGCGCAACTTCAAACTTTTACCCGCCGAAGCCTTGGCGAAGGAGGGTCAAACTTCAAACTTCAAACTCTTTCAAACTTCAAACTTCAAACTCTTCCTTCTCCTCTTTTTGGCCTCCTGCACCTACACCTTAAAAATCAAGGACGGGCGCACCGCCTACGAGCGCAAACAGTTCGCCACCGCCATCCCGATGCTGCAAAAAGAGTACGACCGCTCTAAAACCCGCAGCGAACGCGGCCAGTTGGCCTTCCAGTTGGCCGATTCCTACCGCCGTACCGGGCAAGACGAGCAGTCGCTGGAGTGGTTCAAAACCGCCTACGACAACAATGCCGGCTCCGACGCGCTGAAAGGCTACGCCTACGCGCTCAAAAAATTGGAGCGCTATGCGGCGGCCCGCGAGCAGTTCAAGACCCTCGGCATCGAGATCGGCTCGCCCTACGAGTACCGAAAAGAAATCACCGCCTGCAACGTGGCCGAAGGCTGGCTCAAAGAAATGAAGGAGGGCAACGGCTGGACAGTAGAGCCAACGGCTTTCAACAGCCCACAAAACGACTTCTCCACCATGTACGCCCCCGACGGGCGGCTCGTGTTCACCAGCGACCGCGCCATCAGCATCGGCCCCAACAACTACGCTTGGACGAACAACAAGTTCATGGACCTCTTCATCGTAGAGCCAGACGGGGCCAGTCCGCAAGAGTATGATCTTCAATTGAATACGCCCGGAAATGAAGGTACCGCTTGCTTCAATCGCGCTGGCACGGAGGTCTATTTTGTGCGGGCAGTGGGCGCGTACAAGGGCGACGACGCTTTTTGCAAAATCTATGTGAGCATGCGCAACCCGGAGGAAGCGTGGAGCGAGGCGGTGCCGCTGCCTTTTCAGAAAGAAAAAATCAACTACCTCCACCCCGCGCTGGCCGCTGATGGCATCACGCTGTACTACGCCTGCAACGACCCCGAAGGCTGGGGCGGCTACGACATCTACTCCGTGCAGCGCAGCACCAAGACCGAGACGGGCTGGGACGCGCCCAAACTGCTGGGCCGCAGTGTGAACACCCCCGCCAACGAACTCTTCCCCTCCCTTGAAGCCGATACGCTGTACTTCGCCTCCGAAGGCCACACGGGCATGGGCGGGCTGGATATTTTTCGCACCTACAAATCTGACCGCAACACCTGGGCCTCGCCCCAAAACCTCAAAGCGCCCCTCAACAGCGGCGCCGATGATTTTGGGCTGACGGTCGCCGCTCGCCAAATCCCCAAATCCCCAAATCCCCAAATCCTCAAATCAGGTTACTTCACCAGCAACCGCCCTGGCGGGCGCGGCAACGATGACATTTACCGCTTCGAGCAGCGCGTGCCGCCACCCAAGCCGCCCAAAGTGGACACCACGCCGATCAAACCACTGGCTTTCAAAATGCTGCTTGACGGCTATGTGCTGGAAAAAATATTTGCCAACCCCGATGACCCCAACAGCAAGGTGCTGGGCCGCAAACCGCTTGCCGGAGCCACCGTCGTGGCAGAGTTTGGTACCAAAAAACAGACTTTCATGGTGGGGGCAGATGGCTATTTTCGCCTCGAACTGACCGAAAACATGGACTACAACTTCACCGCCACGCTCAGCGGTTACCTCGCCAACGGCACCAAATTTAGTACGCGTGGCATTGCTAAAGACCCTGCCAATCCGGTGCAGACCTTTGAGGTGGAGGTGGTACTCGACAAGATTTTCAGCGGCCGCGAGATTGTGCTGGAGAACATCTATTACGACTACGACAAGTGGGACATCCGCCCCGATGCGGAGCCGACGCTGAATAAACTGGCCGAGGTGCTGCGCCAAAACCCAGGTATCCGCATCCAACTCGGCAGCCACACCGACTGCCGGGGCAACGACTCCTACAACCAAGACCTCTCGCAACGGCGCGCCCAGAGTGCAGTCAA
>JAYSUY010001081.1:0-2738 GCA_043718855.1 Saprospiraceae bacterium
CGAAGCCAATGACGACTTTCACTGCCGCACCACGAAGGCCTGCGGGAAGCCTCCTTCCACGCGCAGTTTGGCTGCTGTTGCGCCCGCTTGCTGACGATCAGGGAATGGGCCGAGCAGCACCCGCTGCATCCCCTGTTCGGGCATTGGCATAGCACTCAGAGTCCCCATCGTTTTCAGTGCCTGATAGCGCAGAGCCGTCGGCTCAAAATCTGGCACTACCTCCAAGCATACCCGAAAAGTGACTGTTGGCTGTTGGCTGTTGGTCATTTGCTGTTTGCTATTTGCTGTTTGCGCTTTGGTGCTGTCCACCGCAAAGGACTGACTGCTGAACACCGCTCGCTGCGCCTCGCCGCCGCCTGCTGCGCCCATTATTTTCGGAAAAAACTCAAAAACGTCGTCGTCCTGCGTACTGGCTTTCGCCGTCCCGAAGGGGCGGTTGGAGACCAGCACGGCATCGCCGTTTTTCTTTTTGATGAAAAAATAGTCGTCGTAAGGCGAGTTGACGGGCAGACCGGCGTGGGTAGCAGGCAGCCACTTTGCCTCCAAGCGCTGGGTTTTGTAGATGTCGAGGCCACCGATGCTAGGGTGGCCGTTGGTCGAGAACCACAGTGCTTGTTCGTAGGGATCAAAAAAAGGCGTGATGTCGTCGCCCGCTGAGTTGATGCGCGGCCCCAAATTTTGCGGCAGCGAAAAATCCAGCGAGTCGGAGTCCAGCGGGCGTTGGCAGATATACAGGTCGAGGCCACCAAAGCCGCCATCCCGGTTGCTGGCGAAAAAAAGCACTTCGCGCCCGGCCTCGTGGAGCACGAAGGGGTGCAGCACCGTCTGATCGGGCAGGTTGATGTAGTCGCGCAGGCGTTCTGGCTCTCGCCAGCCCTGCTCCGTTTTTTGCAGCAAAAAAAGTTCGCAACGCTGGCGAAGGCCAGGTGTGTGCCGCTCGGCTGGTTGGATATCGTCGCAGAGTGTGCAGTAAAACCGAGTGCCATCGGGCGTGAAGGATCCCGACCCTAAGCGCGGGGCTACGGTGGCCGGGAAACCACGCCCTTCCACCGGCGACTGCCAAGTACCTAAACGGCGCGTGGTGCGCCAGAGCGAAAGTCCTTCATCGGTGAGGCGGGTGAAGTACAGCACGTCGTCGCGCCAGAGCAGGGGTGCGCTTTCGCGGACGGACGTGTTCACTTCGGCAGGCAAAATAGCCGTCGCATTGGCTGGTATCGGCACACTGTCGGCTTCGGCCAGTAGTCGAAGGGCAAGGTCGCAACCATTCAGTTCGTTGGCAACGACGGCCAGCACAGAGGCCTTGCGGTCACCGGTGTAGGCTGCGGCGTACCGTCGGAAGGCTTCCACCGCTTCGGCATAGCGGCCTTCCTGCTTGAGTGCTCGGGCGTATCGAAGGCCTGATAACTCGCTCTTGTTCAGTTCGTTGATCGATGCTTGATAACAAGCGGTGGCGCGGCGGTAGTCGCGGGCGCGGTAGTAGTGCTCGGCGGCTTGGTAGAGCCACTCGGGGCGGTTGTCGCGCAAGCGGGCGGCTTTTTCGTAGAGACTGGCGGCTTCGCCAAAGCGGCCGCTACCTGCGGCTTGCCCTGCTTGGGCAATGAGTTCGGCGGCAGTCTGAGCGTGGAGTGGGCAACAAAAAAGTGCCAGAAGGATGGAGAGGAACAGCGTAAATCGGTTCACAACGGATGATAGAAGGTGGAGGGTGAAGATTGGATGATAGATCGTTGGGATTCAAAACAAGGGTGGTTTTTATGGCGCAATTTTATAGGAATGCCTTTATTTTTAGGTTGAAACGCAGCGACATAACTCCACACTCCACGCGCAGGTTTTGGCAAATTGCCTACTTTTGCCCGCCCCACTGTCCGCCCTCAACAACCCCAAATTTTTTACCATGTCGCTTCCTTCGCTCCATGTTATCGTCCCGTGCTACAATCCGCCGCCCGATTGGGAGCAGGCGTTGGCGGAGCGGTTCGAGCTGTTCCAAGTAGCGGTAGCCGGGCAATTTGGCGTGGTGAGCCTGACGGTAGTGAATGACGGCTCGCCGCGCAATGCCGATACATCAAACTTCGAGTGCCTGAAAAAAATTTTGCCGACGGCAAATGTCGTGACTTACCCCGAAAACCGGGGCAAGGGTTATGCGTTGCGGCAAGGCGTTGCGGCCTCTCAGGCGGATTTTCAGTTGGTGACCGACGCGGATTTCCCCTACACCATCGACAGCATGGGGCGGGTGGCCGCAGTGCTGCTTGAACGGGGCGGTATCGCCGCGGGCAACCGCGATACGGCGTACTACGACCGGGTACCAATGTTTCGCCGCTGGCTTTCGAAGGCACTGCGCTGGGTGCTGCGCCGGGTGCTGCGGCAGCCAGTAGACGACTCGCAGTGCGGCCTCAAAGGTTTCGACCAGAAGGGGCGGACTATTTTTTTAGAAACGACGATTGACCGCTTCCTCTTCGATCTCGAATTTTTGATGCTGGCTAATGGGCGGGTGCCGGTGACCCCAGTGCCTGTACAACTCCGCGATGGCGTGGTGTTCAGCAAAATTGGCCTGAGTGTGCTGGCCACGGAGGGGCGAAATTTTTTGAAATTGCTGTTTAAAAATAAGGGTTGATGAGGTTGATGAAGTTGATGCGAGGGTTGAATATCAACCTGTCTCGTCCTGAAAAAAGTTTACACTATGTGAAGAAAATCGAATTAGTCCTAAAGTTGGTTGACAAAACAAAACGTGTTAGTCCTGAAAT
>JAYSUY010001082.1:0-2727 GCA_043718855.1 Saprospiraceae bacterium
CAACGGCCGCCATCGCCTGTATCCGCGTCAGGTCGCAGTCCTCCGAAAGCACCATCCAAACCTTCGTGGCTGGGTGGACGTAGCGGGGCAGTTGGGTAAAAAGTTTTTCAAAATACTCCAAGCCCTCGCCCGCAAAAAAGGCGCGTTCGGCGGCATCGCGCGGGGCGCGGGGGTAGTAGGGCGGATTGATCAGCACCACATCGAAGGCCTGCGGAGGCAGCGCGTCGAAGAGATCGCTGACTACAGCAGTGAGGGCTAAGCCGTTGCTGGCGGCGTTGCGCAGGGCGGTTTGTACCGCCAATGGGTTGATGTCTACAGCCGTCACGAGGCCGCCGTTGCAGGCGGCGAAGAGCGCAAGCAAGCCGCTTCCCGCACCCACATCAAGCACACTTTTTTCCTGAAAATCAACACCTTGCAAAAATGAAACAAACAGCGGGGTACTAAAAAACACGCCCGGATGAAACACGCCTGGTGGTATCGCCAGCCGCAGCCCAGCGTGTTCAAACACGCGCTCCCGTTGGATGTAGCGCAAAGCCCAGCGGCGGTAGAGGGGGAGCCAGAAGAGTCGAAAAAACCGCCTTTTCATCGAGTGTCATTGGGTTTAGTCATCCAGCCCCTCCTCCGTGGCACGTCCAGTGGTATCCGTCAGTGTGCGGTCGCGGAGCATTCGGCACCAAGCGCAGTCGTCCTTGCCGCAGCCGACGCTGAACTCGCGCTGCTGAATTTTGCCCCACACCTCCCGAATCAGGTTTTCCACGAAGTGCATTTCCTCTCCCAAAAAACTGACCTCGGTGATGGGGAACGCGCCGCGTTTGTCCGGTTCGAGCCACGAGATGGCCGTTTTGCCGACTGCTTCGGGGTAAATGCGGGCGTTTTCCAGCAAGATTTTGTAGAAAGCCAACTGGCGCCAGTAGTCGCCGCCGTTGGGTTGCTTGTCGTCAGGCGGGGCTGTTTTTTTGGGGTCGGGCGTACCGGTTTTGTAGTCCACCACCCGCAGCATTCCGACTCTGTCGGAATCGAGCCACTCGATTTTGTCCAAAACGCCCGTCAGTGGCACCCCATCGAGTTCCACCCGGTCCACCCGGCGCTCCACGATGGCCCGCTTGCGCCAGTACGGCACCTGCTCCACATGGATGCGGCGCAGGTGGTCGCGGCCCAGCGCGAGCCGCTGCGTGTAGGCGTTTTCCGAAAAATAGCCGCGCTGCCGCTCCATCTCCTGCCCGAAACTGCGCACCAGCGCTTCCACCGAGGGCCACTGCTGCTTTTTGTCGGCCTTCATTTTCAGGACAAATTGCTGCAATGCGCCGTGCATCGCTACCCCAAAAGCAGCCGCTTCGCTGGTAAAACCGGGTACTTTCAGCAGGTCTTCGTAGTAAAAAGCCACCGGGCAGCGCAGGTAGCGGTTGAAACTCGTGACGCTAAGGCTCAGGCTGGCAAGCAGGTCGTCGAGGAACGGACCTTCGGGCAAT
This sequence comes from Saprospiraceae bacterium, assembly GCA_043718855.1. Taxonomy (GTDB): domain Bacteria; phylum Bacteroidota; class Bacteroidia; order Chitinophagales; family Saprospiraceae; genus M3007. Next base: position 1,470 of record JAYSUY010001082.1, read on the forward strand.
GTGATGACGGGTTGTGCTGGCGCAAGCAGCAGCAGCGCCTGCGCTTCGAGCAGGGCAGCGGGCGGCACGGCAATTTCGGCGTACGGCAGCACCGCTTCGTCCACAAATTGCACCTGCGTGAGCGACTTGCCTGCGTCGTCGGCGCGGGCATAGGAAATGTGGAGGTGCCGCTTGGCTCGTGTCATGGCGACGTAGAACAGGCGGCGGCGGGCTTCCAGTGCATCCTCCTCACCGGAGAGGGTGAGCGTGGGCGGCAGGGCGAAGCGGCCCCGGTTGCTGGCGGCATTTTTACCCCAAGTGTCGTCGGTGCAGTCGAGCATGAAAACGTGTTCGAACTCCAAACCTTTGGCAGCGTGGGCGGTGAGCAGCTGCACACCCGTGCCGCTTTGCAGGGGCTGCTGCACGGGCAAGGGCAGTTGGTTGTCGTCCATGCTATCGAGCAGCACCAGCAGGCGTTCGAGCGAGAAGCGTGGGTTGCGGGCGGCCTCGCGCTGCACGAAGTCGTGGATGCTGTGCAGCACTTGCAGGTACCAGATTTTGTCGGGCTGCTGCAAGGCCCACTGGAGTATCCCGGCTTGGGCGTAGAGTTGCTCCACGAGTTGCACGAGGTTCAGGTTGGTTGCACCCGATACCCAGTCGTTCAGTCGCACGGCCAATTTTACAAACGCTTCGGTGTCTGAAAGTTGGAGCGATTGCAGCCACTCGCGGTCGCCCAGCAGTTCGCGCCAGTGGCCTGCTTTTTTAGTTCGGCGACTGGCTTTGTCGTACCGCTCGGTGCGGCTTGCGGGGTCGGCGGCTTCGATGTTTTCAGAGCGGAGAGCGGCAGCGGTCTTCGCTAAATCAAGTGGCGAAAGCCCAAAAAACGCGGAGTGGAGTAGGCGAAACAGTCGGTGTTCGCCCGAAAACGGCTGCTTCAATTCTTCGTGGAGGTAGCGAAGCAGTTCGCGGAATTGCTGCACCACCGGCAGGTCGAGGGCATTCACGGGCCGCTTGGTCTGGTAGACGATGCCCTTTTTTTCCAGCAAAGCGAGGAGTCGAGCGGCCTGACGATGGCGGGCGTAAAGCACCGCAATGTCGCCCGGTGGGGTGCCTGCGGTGATGAGTTGTTGGATTTGGTGGGCGATGTGGGCGGTTTCGTGGAAGCGGGCGGGGTAGGAGGCGATGCTTGGCCCAGTGTCTCCACTCCCATTCGGGGGAGGGGCCGGGGTTGCCGCCCGCAGCACTTTCTCCACCGGTACATCCAGCCGATTCACTACCC
>JAYSUY010001083.1:0-2724 GCA_043718855.1 Saprospiraceae bacterium
GTTGCGCTGGAGCCGACGCAGCGGATGTCGTTCAACCACAAATTTGACGACCGCCTAAAGGCTGGCAACTACGTCGTGGCCATCTACTGCGACAAGGGCTTGCTGGGGGCTTCGAGTTTTAAACTCAACTAAATGCATACCGGAGGTTCGACTTACAGTCGAACCTCCGGTACCTATCAATTGCTGCAAAAAAGGATGCGGGCGTGGAGTACAAACCCTCCGCGCCCGCTTACTTTTTTAGGTAAAACTACCCGTCGTCCAGCCGAAGGGCTTCGACTTGAGTTCCTCTAATTTTTCTCGCAACTTCTGATCAATCAAGGCTTTCTCTGCTTCAATTTGAGCGGCGGTGAGGTGAGTACCCGTCTCGGTGTCGTACTTCACTTTGTTGCGCAGCGCGTTGGCGCGAAGGGTCACCTTCTCCAAGTTTTCGGTTTCAAAAACGTGTTCCAGGTCGTGCAGCAAGTAGTCGTAGGGGCTGCGGTACGAGATGAGTTTCACTACGATGGGCGCGGTCTCGATGGCGATGAACAGCAACGTGATGAACAAACTGGCCAGCAGGATGGCCCGGCTCCGCTCGCTCAGCCGCGCCAGCGCCTCCATGCGAGCCGCAAGACCGTTGTACCGCGAACGTTCGAGTGCTTGCACCTCCGTCTGCACCGACGTTTCGAGTGCCAATGCTGCAGCCTCTTTGCTTTGTATTTGGGGCTGGTTGAGCGCGATCAGGGCGGACAGTTCGGCTTCGGCTTTGTCGGCCTCGGCTTTTTTGGCGCGGTAGATGGGGCCGAGATTGCGGTTGCCAGAGCCGCCCGTGCCGTCGGCTTCTTGCACGGCCATGCGCACCAGCGTGTCGCGGAGCGTGGTTTTTGTGCTGATTTCTGATTTCAACTGCTCGATCTGGCTGCGCTGTTCGGCTATCTGCGCCGTGAATCGGTCTTGCACCCGTTCCTCTTGCCGCTTGAACACCTCTTGTTCCATTTGCACCAGTTCCGATTGAATTTCTTTCTCGAAAATCTTCATTTCCAGCGGCTTAGAGATCACCAGCGCCAACAACACCGCCAACGCCACACGCGGCAAAGCCACGCCCAGATCGCGCCACCACTTACCGTTGCTCTTCATGCTCATCACGATGTAGCGGTCGAGGTTGAAAATCATCAGGCCCCACACCAAGCCGAAGGGTACCGCCGCCCACCAAGATTCAAACACCGTGTACAGCGCATAGCCGGAGGAAAAAAAAGCCAGCAAACCCGTAAAAAAAATGGTGGCCCCGATGCCCATGTACTTGTTGCGATCAGTGGGGCATTGCGCCAGCACAGTTTGATCTGTGCCTGCGCAGAAAAGAAAAAATTGCTCTAATGTTTTCATAAACAATGCTTTGGCGGTATCGGTAGTGAGGCCAGAGCGAGGGCAAAGCACCCCGATTTTTGAGGAGCAGCACGTTTTTTTCGATGAGCGGCCAACTGGGTCAGATAAAAACGTCACTTGCCATTCGTGACACCCGATTGCTCCTGTCCCAGAAAAACGACCCGCCAGTCGCTTATCCCAACCCGCCTTTCCATTTTTGCGCGATGGCGAGCGCCGTCTCCAGCATACGAGGCTGCCATTTTTCCACCTCCCAGTCAGAGCGTGCTAGGTTGGATGCACGGAGCCGGGCCTGTGCGTCTTCCCAATGGGCGGCACTTTCCAAAATATGCGACAATTGCAACTGCTGGGCGTACAGCAACGGGTCTTCCAGCGGAGCCGTGCAAGGCCCGTCGCCAGTCGGCTGAGGAGCAAAAGGCTGGGCCGACGACTCTGCCCGCTCGCGGTTGCAGCCCTCCACCACCCGTTCCATCTGGAAAAAATCGCGGCGAAATTGCTCCCGGCTCTCCTCTGTGCAGAGGCCCGTGCCGAGTTGTTCCAAAACGACGTATTTCAGGTGTGGACAACGCTCTATGGCAGGCCGGAGCAGTTCAAAAACCTCGCTGGGCACCGCGTCGTCGTGCGTGTCGCGGCGGACGGGCCGGTTGGGCGCAGCCAGCGAGCCCTCCCAACTGCCGCCCGAAATATGGATTTCCCTCACCCTCTCGAGCGGATAGAGCCAGAGTGCCTCGTCGAAATCAAGGTCAAAATTGTGGAGTTGGCAGTACAGGTTGTGGAGGTCGAGGATGATGAACCCGTTGACGCTCTCCACCAACCGGGCCAGAAATTCGCCCTGTTTTTTCACCTCGTCAAGCGAGTAGGCGAAGGCCAAGTTTTCCAGCCCTACGGGGCAGCGGCAAGCCGCTTGAATCCGCTGTAGGCGATCTTGCCCCAAGGCCAAGGTGGAAGGCGTGAAGGGGATGCTGATCGGTGCGCCCTTGTGAAAGTCTTCGCCCGTCATAAACCCAAAATGTTCGGTGATGTGATCGAACCGAAATCGGCTGGAAAGGGCCTCCAAACGCACCAGCCAGTCAGCCTGTGCTGCCGACCATTGGCCGGAAAAAAGCGAAAAAAACACTCCATGCCCGATCAGTCGGCCCTGTTCACCGCATTCTTGCACCAGGGCCAAAAACCACTCCGGCACCTCTTCGTGCTGGAAAAGTGTGTCGAACGACCACTCCACAGCCTCCACTTTTTCCGCCTCAAACAGCGGGAGCGCGGCCAGCAGGATGTTGTTGTCCAGGTTGCAGGCGATGGAGGAGAGAATTTTTGACATGGCGGAGGATTTTCAGGGCAAACGCATCAAAATGGTTGGTGAGGGAAAAT
>JAYSUY010001084.1:0-2721 GCA_043718855.1 Saprospiraceae bacterium
TGAAGCGGTCGGCTGGCACGGGCAGGTTGCGGTTAAAGAGTTTGGGGATGGTGCGCTGCAAATCCTCAGCGGCCACGAGCCGTTCTTCGGAGATGACGCTGAGTTGCTCGGCCACATTTTTGAGTTCGCGGATGTTGCCCGGCCAGTTGTAGTTTTCCAGCACGAGTTCGGCGCGTTCGTCCAAGCGGATGGTCTGCATCCGGTTTTTTTCAGCAAAATCGGATGCAAACCGCCGAAACAGCACCGTGATGTCCTCCCGCCGCTCTTTCAGCGAAGGCACCCGGATGGGTACCGTGTTGAGGCGGTAAAACAAATCTTCGCGGAATTTGCCCTTGCGCACAGCCTCTTCGAGGTGTACGTTGGTGGCTGCGATGACGCGCACATCGGTCTTCTGGGTCTTGCTCGCGCCGACGCGGATGAACTCGCCCGATTCCAGCACGCGCAGCAGATAGGCTTGGGTATCGAGCGGCATCTCGCCGATCTCGTCCAGAAAAATGGTGCCGCCGCTCACCGTCTCGAAGTAGCCCTTGCGCTCGCCCAGCGCGCCGGTGAACGAGCCTTTTTCGTGGCCAAACAGTTCGGAGTTGATGGTGCCTTCGGGTATGGCCCCGCAGTTGACGGCGATGAAGTCATTGTGCTTGCGGGCGCTCATCGCATGGATGATGCGCGAGAACACTTCCTTGCCTACGCCGCTCTCGCCCGTGATGAGTACACTCAGGTCTGTCGGAGCCACGCGGGTGGCCGTTTCGAGTGCCGCATCGAGCATCGGCGACGTGCCGACGATGCCGTAGCGGGCTTTTATGGATTGTAAGTTGGATGCCATTTTATTTTTTCTTTTTCAGGGGTATTTGCCAGCCAGCGCCGACACGCAGCCAGTATTTTTCAAAAAGGCCAAAACTGATCAAATCGCTTTCTTGTTGCCGTGGCGTGAGCAGCGGATTCCGGTCTGCTGAATGCTCTAAGTCAACGGTAAACACAAAAAAAGTCGCATTGAAATCCAAGAACCATTGATCCGTAATCAAGTATTTGATGCTGGGTACAAAGCCTAAAGAAACACCTCGAGTCGTTCTTTCACGGGCATATATATCACCAAGTTGAGGCGTAAACGTGAATGACGAATTAGAGAAATTGAGCAATGCCCCCAATGAAGGCCGCCAATAACCACTTTCACATTTTCTATTCAGCCTGAAGTGATATCCTAATTGAAGATCAAATCCTTTATTGCGGGCAGCGCCATAAACAAGTAAGGTGCTTGTCCGTGGCGTGGTGCTTGTATCGACTTGAAAAAATATTGCAGTACCCGAAGACGCATTTTTGGAGACAAAACTAATCTCTGCAAAATTGCCATTTTTTTGCTCGAAAGCCAGTGCGGGCATTACAAAAAGAGACTGCCGCACATCCGACTGAACCCTCATGTTCTTGTTGTTAGGCAATTGAGGGGCATAACCAAAATCATCTCCAATAAATCGGTATTCTGATTCTGAACGAAGTCCACCATAGACCTTCAATCCAATGGATTGCGCTTGAACAGGGCCACAAGCAAGAAGTAGCGAAGCCAAAAAAAAGAGGTGTTTCATGTACTTTACTTTTTGGGTGATGCTATTTTTATAGATAAATCGTGAAGGGTTTGTGCCTTTCTATCGAGTCGCCACCACCACCTGCACTTGCCACGTCGAGCCGTCGGCCAAACGCCCGCTCAGGAGGTAAGTGCCTGCTGGAAGCCCGCTCACGGGTAGGTCAATGGTTGTTTCTTCTGTCTCTGCTGCGTAGTTGAATTGCCGCACGGCACGGCCCGTCCAGTCGAACAGTGTCGCGCTGGTGAACGGCGAGGCATCGGGTTGCAGCAGACGCACCTGCGCTTGGTCAACAACGGGATTGGGGAACACCTGCACCACCGCGCCTGGCGCGGCGCAGCCGGACTGACGGATGGGAGAATATTCCACCGAACCGTTCGGAGCGATCATGCCCAGACGGTAAAACGCGCCTTGCTGGGCATCGGCAAACTGGTAGTCGCGTTGGCTTTCGCTGACGGCTATGGTGGCTACGCGCTCCCATTGCCGCCCTTCTGCACTGCGTTCTATTTCAAACACATAGCCCGCGCCAACGGTGTAGGCCGACCACTCCAACTCCGGCTGGCCGTCACTGCACTTGACCTCAAAACGCTCCAGCGCGATGGGCGCGGGTACGCTGTACAGTCCCAGTGCGTCGGCGAAACAGGTGATGACGTGGGCTTGGTCAATGATGCCACCGTTGAAAAAACCGAAAGCATCGGAGGGCGTAATTGCATCCCAGTAGAAGTTGGAGAAGTCATACGGGGCAATGGCATCTGCCATCGTCTCAATCCAGTTGCAGCGGCTCGTAGCATCGGCTGCGGTGGAGCAGCCAAACTCGCCGAGCGAAGCGGGCACGTCGTAGTTGGCCGACCAGCCGTCCACGCTTTGCATGAGGGCATTGATGGCGGCGACTTCGCCCGCTTGCGGGAAAGTGCGGGGCGGCAGGTTGGGCGGCGAAGTCCAACTCATGCCCTGGTGGGTGAACAGGTAGGGGTCGTAGTTGTGGAAGGTGTAGATAATGTCCGCGTCGTCGAGCGGCGTAAAACTCACCAGTGCAGTGCCGCCGTTCCAACTGTTAGCACCCACAAAAACAGAGTGGGTCTGGGTCTCGTGGAGGCGGATTTCGTCCACCACCTGGTTCGCCACCGTGCGCCAGTTGGCGTTGGAG
>JAYSUY010001085.1:0-2719 GCA_043718855.1 Saprospiraceae bacterium
TGGCAGTCGAGCGGCAGTTTCACCGGTCTCGCACCGGCCACTTACAGCGTACAGATCCGTGACGCGGCGCAGATTGCCTGTGTCATCGTGCTGGGCAACCAGATCATCACCCAGCCAGCGGTGCTTGCCATCACTTCTGCTACCGTTACTTCCAACTACAACGGCGCACACATCAGTTGTGCCGTTGGCCAAGGCACAAGCAACAACGGTGAAATCACGGTGGTGGCTTCGGGCGGCACAGTGTCGTATATGTACAGCAAAGATGGAGGATCCAATTTCCAGCCAACGGGTGTATTCCCTGGGCTGACTGCTGGTACTTACACTCTGGTGGTAAAAGATATGAACAACTGCTCTACCTCTACCATGGTCACCGTCACGGCACCACCAGCCATCGCAGCAGGCACCTGCACCGATGCAACGCTGAAACAAGACCGATGCCAAGTAAATGCTGGCGAAATCAAAGTCACAGCATCGGGCGGCACGGGCTTGCTGAACATCACTTGGACGGCTTCTCTTGTTGCGCCATTTACAGGGCCAATCACAGGAACGCCAGCAGGAACAGCACAGCCAGTGCCCAACACGCCTGGTGCTGGTGGCTTCATCCTCTACACCGGTTTGTCAGGGAATACGACCTACAACTTCGTCATCACCGATGCCAACGGCTGCACCAAGCAGTAATCTCGAATCACATTGCTGTTGATTTTGCGATAGCGAAACAATGTGCAAACACAAGGAAAGTGGGCGGGGATGCCAGCAAAGGGTCCCCGCTCATTTCCAATCCTTATGTAAGCGAAGCGTAAGTACCCGTGCTGAAAAAAAACCTGTTCTCTTTTTCAGCAACCAGCAGAATACCAGGCTGTTGCGAAACCAATAACCAGCAACCAATAACCAGCAACCACTTAATTGCCCAACGCTCTAATTTTTTTTGAAACGATGAAAAAATTCCTTTTACAATCTGGAATACTGCTGGCCCTCCTTTTGGCTGGCGCTGCTCAAATCAAAGCACAATGCGTTGGGCCAATGGCGGTTCAAGTGCTCGGCTCACAGACAGGCAGCCCCTTGTCTGCTGGCGAGACCCACATCAACGCCCTTTGCCCCGGCGATCTGGGGTCGGCCACGATCTCTGCCACAGGCGGCACAGCGCCGTACTCCGGCACGGGGACATTCTCTCAAGCCATCGGTACGACAGTGTACACGGTGACGGATGCCAACAACTGTCCGGCTATGGTGTCGGTCACGATCACTTCAAATGCCCGCCCGACAGCAGCCATCAGCGGCACGGCGACCATTTGCAGTGGCGCGAGCACACCCCTCAGCCTTGCGGTAACGGGCATCGGCACCATCAACGGTACGCTTTCAAACGGTACGGCGTTCAGTGGCACCGCGCCCACCATCACGGTGAATGTCAGCCCAACCATGACCACCACTTACACGGTGGCTACGCTGATGGACGCGAATTGCGCGGCCATCCCCCCTACTGGCTTGACCGGCAGCGCGGTGATTACCGTGAACACTGCCCCAGTCTTTTCCCTTTGCCCTGGCCCACAGGCTGTCAACACGGCAGCCGGGTTCTGCAACGCGGTAGTGACTTACACGGCCACCGTCACCGGTACGCCTACTCCGACGGTCACATACACCTTCACTGGCGCAACTACGGGCAGCGGCAGCGGCACAGGCAACGGCTCCACTTTTGAAAAAGGAATTACCACCGTAACCGTGACGGCTACAAACCTCTGTGGCGCACCAACTTGTGTGTTCACCGTCACGGTGACGGATGCCACTGGCCCCACCATCACTTGCCCCAGCAACATTATGGTAAACACGGCCCTCAACACCTGTGCAGCAGTGGTCACCTACACTACCCCGACCGTTTCGGACGGCTGCTCCTGCCAAACCACCAACGCCATCGCTGGCTATACCGCCATCGGTGTTTTTGGGGGACACACCTACTACAAGTCAAATGCTACGGCAGATTTTGCCACCTCACAAGCCAATGCCGTGACGGCGGGCGGTCATTTGGTGATCATCGGTTCCGCCGGAGAAAACGCCTTCGTAGCCGCAGCCGTGAGCGCCCTAACTTGGATCGGGTTGAGCGATGTTGCCACAGAGGGATCGCCAGTTTGGGTGGACGGCTCCACGCCTGCCGGGCTGGGGTACTCAAACTTCTGTGCAGCAGGAGGAGCGGGCAACAATCCTTCTCGCGACTGGGTGGCGATGGGCCACGCCAGTTGTACTGCCGCAGAGTGGGCCTACGGAAGCAACACCGCGAAAGTGTCTATCATGGAGGTGGACAATGCGAACACCACCAATTGCACCGCAGTCTTGTTCAGCGGGCTGGCGAGCGGTTCTTCTTTTCCGAAAGGGGTCAACGCGGTGACTTGGAGAGGCACCGACGTGGCGGGCAATACGAGCGACTGTACCTTCAATGTTACGGTGACGGACAACCAGCCACCGACCGTGACCTGCCCAACCGCTACCGCCACCATCAACACCAATGCGGGCGGCTCCTGTGCCATCACCATCCCGGATTATGTGACCGCGCTCAGCCCAACGGACAACTGTCCCGGCACCATCACCGAGGCGCAGAGCATTCCGGCGGGCAGTTACACCACAGGCGTATCCGATGGCGCGACCATCACGGTGAACTACACCGCCACCGATGGCGCTTCGCCAGCCAACACCACGACCTGCACGGTGGTCATCACCGTCAACGACGACG
>JAYSUY010001086.1:0-2713 GCA_043718855.1 Saprospiraceae bacterium
CGCAGCAGCATCCGTAGCCGCTCCAAGTCGCCGCTGCTCAGAGCCGATTTCAGCACCGGATTGGCGATGGTTTTTCCCTGAAAAAGCAGCAACCACTCGGCGGTCTCCTCGGCTTTCAGGTAACCCGCCCACTGGATGGTGGAGGCTGAATTGGCGGTAGCCAGTTGTACACCCGATTCTGAAAAAGTGTAGCGCAGTGGGTGCGGCTCTGGGTATTGTTGCTTCGAGACAAGCAGTTTGGGCATGAAATAGATGATGCCCAGCCACACCACCGCCATGACGATCAGGGTGGGCAACTGGCTGCCGAAGGCCGACCCCGTGAAGTCGCCGCCAGACAGCGCCACCATGAGCACTACGATGCCTACCACGACAAAACCGAAAATTTTCAACCACTTCTGCTTGACGGAGTAGCGGAGCAAATCGCGCGTCACGCGCTGGTACGATTCGGGGGTCATCTGAAATTCGACATGTATAGGTTGATTCATGAGTGTGTGATTTTTGCCCCACCCCCGACCCTGTTGCAACCCCACCCCCGGCCCCTCCCCTGAAAAGGAGGGGTGAAGCGACAAACACTCAGGTGCAGTCTCGGTGTATGTCGTGGCTCCCCTCCTTTTCAGGGGAGGGGCCGGGGGTGGGGTTGAAGGGGCCGGGGGTGGGGTTGTGCTGCAAAAGTAGAAACTCCCACCAAGTTTGGTCGCCTCATTGCGAAGCGGGCTGTTGCGAAAGCAACCAATAACCAGCAACCGCTTACCTTGCCCCACAAAATGTTTTCCATGAAAAAAATCTACTCTTTACCCGCCATAGTTTTAACGAAGGCGGGCCTCGCGGCCGCGCTGTTCGTTTCAGTGGCCACTTTTTTTGTCTTAAAAACAAGCTCCACCACACCACCCGCCACTACTTCCATCCGCTTGCCCAGCGGCGGCAACGAAGAGAATCGCGACCAACGCAAGGCGTGGGAACTGATGATGCTCGCCGACCCAGCCACCGGGCGCATCCCCGAAGGCATCCAGTTCAAAGAACGGTGGTGGGCCGCCAACTTGTTCAACACCAGTGGAGTAGGTCAACGCTCCGAGGCGGAGTGGCAGTCGCGTGGTCCCTGGAACTACGGTGGCCGCACCCGCGCCCTGACGATGGACGTGACCAACGAAAACCGCCTGCTCGCGGGCGGCGTGTCGGGCGGCGTATGGCTGAGCGACGACGGCGGGCAATCGTGGAGCCGCCGCACGCCGCTTTCCGCTCACCCCGGCTGCGTCAGCATCGCGCAGGATACTCGGGCGGGCAAAACCGACACTTGGTACTACCTCTCCGGCGAAATTTATGGCACCTCTGCCAGCGGTGGCGGCTCGTTTTATCTCGGCGACGGGATGTTCAAAAGCACCGACAAGGGCCTCACTTGGGCACCCATATCCGCCACAGCGAGTGGCAACCCGCAGTCGTTTGGGGCGTTTTTCCAGACCGGCTGGCGTGTCGTGACCGACCCCGTGACCACCGCCCAAGATGTGGTGTACATGGCGACGATGGGTACCATCTACCGCAGCACCAACGGCGGCACTTCGTGGACGGCCGTGCGCGGTGGCAACACCTCCGCTTACTCCTACTTCACCGACATAGCCATCAGCCCGACCGGTGTGCTGTACGCCACGCTCAGCAGCGAAGGCCCCCAAAAAGGCCTTTGGCGCAGCACCAACGGCACCACTTGGGTCAACATCACGCCCGCCAATTTCCCCGCCACATACAACCGGGTCGTGGTGGGCATCAACCCGAACAACGAAAACGAGGTGTACTTTTTGGGCGAAACGCCCAACAGCGGCCACTACAACAACTACATCGATTCCGACGACTGGAGCAGCCTCTGGAAGTACACCTACGTCAGCGGCAACGGCTCCGGCGCGGGCGGTACTTGGGAAGACCGCTCACTCAACCTGCCCAGCACCGGCACCGAGTTCGACCAGTATGCCTGTCAGGGCGGCTATGATTTGGTGGTGAAAGTGCAGCCCCTCACCAACCACGTTTTTGTGGGCGGCACCGGCCTGTGGCGCAGCACGGACGGCTTCGCTACGGCCAACAATTCGGGCCACCTCGGTGGCTACAAGCCGGGTACGACGCTGCCTTTTTTTGAAATTTACCCCAACCACCACCCCGACGTACACGACCTGCTGTTCCTGCCCTCCGACCCCAATGTGCTGCTCTCGGCCAGCGACGGCGGCTTGCACCGTACTGACAACTGCTTGGCTACCAACGTGGTGTGGCAGTCGCTCAACCGGGGCTACCAGACCACACAGTTCTACACCGCCATCATCGACAAAAACGCCCCCAACGACCCGATGCTCATCGGCGGCTTGCAGGACAACGGCAACTTCCACACCGCCAGCGCCGACCCGACTGCTCCTTGGCGACAAACCATCAACGGCGACGGAGCCTACGGTGGCGTGGCACCCGGCAAGGCTTACTACGTCCTGAGCATCCAGCAGGGCAAGGTGGCGAAAGCGGATTTGGCGACTGATGGCACGGTAAAATCCTTCCGCCGCTTCGACCCCATCGGCCCAAAAAAATCGGACTACCTGTTCATCAATCCGCTCGTGCTCGATCCCAACGATGCCAACGTGCTGTACCTGCCCGCCGGGCGCAGGCTCTACCGCCAAAACGACCTCGCCAACATCTCGCTCACGGGCGAGTGGGACAGCATCGCGCAGGGCTGGACGCGCTTCCCCGA
>JAYSUY010001087.1:0-7519 GCA_043718855.1 Saprospiraceae bacterium
CCAAAGCGGGCTTTTTTGCGCAGCCAGATACGCCAAAAGTGCTGCTCGCCGAACTGAGGGCCATGCTCAGCACGAGCCTGGAAGCGGCGCACAGCAGTCGAAAAATGAATGAAATGGAAGAGCCAGGGGCAGGATTCGATCTGTTTTTCAACGAGATCGGCTATACCAACAACGTGATCCTGATTTTTTCAGGGGCCAACCCGGTCACACTCTTCACCACGCTCGATAACCCCAACTTCATCAAAAGTATGGATACCGAGATTTGCCAAAAAATGGAGCAATGGATTGGGCGCATCGAACGGTCGGCAGTGCAAGTCAGTGGCGGTGGAGAGCAGCAGCGGCACGGGCTGTTCGAGTATGTACAGGCGCAAATTGGAGCATTGGAGCAGGAACTGATGGCCTAACCAAGCCATCCGATTGGCTTACGAGACTCCCACAAAAAAGCCCCTGAACTTTGACAGTTCAAGGGCTTTTTATGTGTCGTAGTCCATCAAGACAAACTAAACGCCTTGCGAATATCCTCCACCGCGTCTAATTTTTCCCAAGTGAACGTCTCCACCTGCCGTTTTTCGGCTTTGCCGTTGAGTCCGATGCTCACGGTCTTCATTTCGGGCTTGCGCCCAAAGTGGCCGTAGGCGGCGGTTTCGGAGAAAATCGGATTTTTCAGCCCGTAGCGGCGCACGATGGCCGCCGGGCGCAGGTCGAAAACGTCGAGGAGTTTTTGTGCGATTTCGCCGTCAGTCAGGCCCTTGATTTTGCAAGTGCCGTAAGTGTTGACGTAGAGGCCAACAGGTTTGGCAACTCCGATCGCGTAAGCCACTTGCACCAATACTTGAGCGCAGAGACCGGAAGCCACCAAGTTTTTGGCGATGTGGCGGGTAGCGTAAGCCGCCGAGCGGTCCACCTTCGAGGGGTCTTTTCCGCTGAATGCGCCGCCGCCGTGCGCACCCTTGCCGCCGTAAGTATCCACGATGATCTTGCGGCCCGTGAGGCCGGTGTCGCCGTGCGGACCACCGATCACAAACTTGCCTGTGGGGTTGATGAAATACTTGACATCGGCGGTGAAGAGCCGGGCCACGCGAGCCGGCAATAGTTTTTTTACCCTGGGAATCAGCACTTTCTGAACGTCGGCAGCGATTTTTGCCAACATTTTTTCGTCCTCATCGAAGTCGTCGTGCTGGGTGCTGATGACGATGGTGTCGATTTTTTTCGGCACGTGTTTGTCGGTGTACTCGATGGTCACCTGGCTTTTGGCATCGGGACGGAGGTACTTCATTTGCTTGCCTTCCTTGCGGATGGCTGCCAGTTCGTGCAGCAGCAGGTGGGCCAAGTCGAGTGGGAGGGGCATAAAATTGTCGGTCTCGTTGGTAGCGTAGCCGAACATCATGCCTTGGTCGCCTGCGCCCTGGTCATCCTCTTTTTTGCCCACGTCCACGCCCTGCGCGATGTCGGCGCTCTGCTCGTGGATGGCCGAAAGGATACCGCAACTTTTCGCATCAAACTGATACTCAGCCTTCGTGTAGCCGATGCGTTCGATGGCGTTGCGGGCGGCTGCCTGCACGTCCACATAAGCGGCGGAGCGCACTTCGCCAGCCACCACCACTAATCCGGTGGTCACGAGGGTCTCGCAAGCGACTTTGGCGTTGGGGTCTTGGCGCAGAAACTCGTCGAGTATCGCGTCGCTGATCTGGTCGGCTACTTTATCTGGATGCCCTTCGGACACTGATTCTGAGGTGAAGAGATAAGCCATTTTTGTGTGATGATGAATGATAAATGATGAGTGATGAATGGGGCGACACTGGGCGAAACCAGCCATCCATGCCGATTTAGGGATTGAAAAACGAAGCGCAAAGGTAGTTTTTGCCCTGCGGAAAAGGAAGGAATGTTTCGGGAGGGCGGCTTACATCACTCAAATACCACCTCCACCACATCCTCCACTTTTAGCCCCAGCAGCGTGGCAGCACGACCGAGGTTGACGGCGATTTCGAGGAAACCAGCGGTGTTGAACAAGCAAAGTTGCTCCCCTACGGCCACGTCGCAGTAGTTGCCCGAAAGTTGGATAATCGGGTCGTTTCGTTTAAAAAAGAGCGAAAATGGGCGATTGTTGCGGGCTTTTTCGAACACATCCTGACGGATGTTGACCACCACGTTGTCGAAATTGTCGATGTGGATCACGGTGCCGCGTATACGCGTGGGAGTGATGACGGGCTGGATGCTGATGCGCTGCAAAAGTGGCGCGGGGTGTTCGCCCAGCATCTCGAAGGGGCGGCCTTCGGTCAGGTGCAGCACGGCTTCAGCGAAGATTTTCTTCACCGCAAAATGCTCTGTTGGGTCCGCCGGGAGCGAGCGCAAGTCGCTGGGTTCGAGGTACTCAATCAGCAGGGCGAGCAGGCCATTATCGGGCGCGATGAAGTAGTGCCCTGCATGGCGGGCAGCCACAAACCGATAGCCCTGGTCGTACACGCAATGCACCCCGATGAGGTGGATGCTGCCTTCGGGGAACTCCGGCCACACGTTGCGCAGCACGAAGGCTCCTTGCACGATATCGAAAGGCTTGATGTCGTGCGATACATCCACCAATTGCACTGTCGGGCAGCGGCTCAGCAGTGCGCCTTTGAGCGCACCGACGTAAAAGTCTTGGGTGCCAAAATCAGTGGTGAGCGTGATGATTTGCATATCTTTTTTCAGGAGAAAGGGGTTTCTGGTTGGGTATAAGGTCTGGTAGGCTTACGATGTAAATTTTAAAAAACACCTGTCTGCCGGAAACTTGTCCACTTGAAACCGAGTTGTTAGTTTTGTGGGCACAAGCGGCTTTTTTATCCGAAAGCATGGAGGCGCGGCAAATTTACTTACTTGACAATCAATCCGCTGCACACCGTCGACCTCCCGCTGCTACAAATTTTGAGGACTTACTTTTGAGCGAAATCATTCTCAACATGGAGGGCATCGACCCTCTCGAACTCTTTGGCGAAAACAACGCAAAGTTAAATCTTTTGCGCAAAGCCTTCCCCGATGTCACCATTACCTCGCGCGGCAACAGCCTCAAGATCGCGGGCGACAAAAAAGACAGTCAATCGGCAAAGTCGAAATTTGAAATGATGGTGCGCTACCTCCGCGAACACCAGGAACTCCCCGTGCAAACGGTGGAAGACCTGATGGGTGGCGAAAACCCCTTCGAGGTGCGCATCCCCGTCAACGGCGACGGCTCTGGCGGCAACGTCATCCTGTACGGGCGCGAGGGCAAGCCCATCAAAGCCAAGACCCGCAACCAAAAGCGGATGATTGAGGTCTGTGAAGCCAACGACATCTTGTTCGCACTTGGCCCGGCCGGCACTGGCAAAACCTACACGGCGGTGGCCCTCGCAGTGCGGGCTTTGAAAAACAAGTTGGTCAAAAAAATCGTGCTGACCCGCCCCGCTGTGGAGGCTGGCGAGAACCTCGGCTTCCTGCCCGGCGACCTCAAAGAAAAGGTAGACCCCTACCTCCGCCCGCTCTACGACGCGCTGGACGATATGCTGCCGATGGACAAACTCAACTTCTTCATGGAAAACCGTGTCATCGAGATCGCGCCGCTCGCTTTCATGCGGGGCCGTACGCTCGACAACGCGTTCATCATCCTCGACGAAGCGCAGAACGCTACGCCGCTGCAACTCAAAATGTTCCTCACTCGCCTCGGCCCCTCGGCCAAGTGCATCATCACTGGCGACTTGAGCCAGATTGACTTGCCCCACCACCAGCGCTCTGGTCTGCGCCAAGCGGTAGATATTTTGGAGGGCGTAGAGGGCATCGCCACCATCACCCTCACTATCGAGGATGTGGTGCGCCACCGTTTGGTGAAAGAAATCATCAAAGCCTACGACAAGGTGGAGGGGGAAGAGCGTGTCAGGAAGGAGCGACGCAAAGCAGAGCAAAATGCTGAAAAAGAAGATGTTGTGGTGGGAGAGGCGAAGGAGCAGGGTGAGGCAGCCTGACGTTTGCGTTTGAGTCTTGACTCTGCATTCCTTGTTGTTTTCCTGTCGCTTAGGAGCGGGAAGTTTAGCGGACTTTCCAGTCCGCAACCAGATGCCGTGGGATAGCAGACTGGAAAGTCCGCTAAACTTGCCCGCCCCGAATTTTCGGGGCGGGCAAGTTTTTCAAACCGCCCGCATTTTCCACATCAAAAAAACACACAGCGCAGCGAGTAGCACCGAAATCACCTGAAATTTCCAACGCCAGTTGCCCAATGCTGGAACATTTTTAGGGCACACCGAAGCATTACTCCACGCCATAAATGCATCTACAACAGGCAGGTGCCCAAAAACATATTTCTTCTCACCCCCCGAATGTTGTGGCAGAAGCAGTGCTTCCACTCCGCTGCGCAGACCTGAGAAAACCTCCCAGTCTCCGTATCGCGCCGCCGCCCGAATGCCCACAATCGAAGCCGCGCCACCTACGCCCATCACCACTGGGCCAGAGTCCACGTCGCCCATGCCTACCGAGCCATGGGGGTACTCGCGGATGCCGGGCAAACCCAGTCGGTAGGTCAAAAATTGCTGGCGAAAAGTCTTGTACTGCAATTGGGCAAACGCCGAATCCACCTCCAAAAGAAAATTCAGCATCAACACTTGCGACGACCCGCGTACCCCCCCTGAAGGTCGGTTTCCTGCTAAATCATAGCCATGCGAAATCAGTGGGCAACCAGGCGACAAGTCACGCTGCATTCGGTCGAGCCACGCTTTCCGCACTACCTGAAAACGCGATGTGGTGATGTGATCATGGAGTGCGAGCGCAGCCAAGCAAACCATGTTGTCTGCGGGCCAACTCATGCCGCGGTATGATTCCAAGTAGGTGTTTTGGGTTTGGCCGATGGCCTCAGCGATGGCTGAACACTCGTTTTGAAATTGCCGAACCGTTGCCGAATCTCGCTCCGCAAGAGGGCGCAGTTGCAAGTATCGACCGTGCAAGTATGCCGTCCAGCCCCGGTAAAACGCCCCGTAAGTCAGCGGCAAATCAGGGTTGAAAACCCGGCGGCCAGCGGGTGAATCGAGCATACGGAGGCTGAACGCAATCTCGGCAATGCCCTCCTGCGAACTCGTGCTTTCGGGCGGAAGCGTAGCCACCACGTCGCACCACGCCAGCGCGTATAGCGCATAGATGAACACAAATCCCTCTGGGTACAGCAGCTGTGCCTCCTCACCCGCTTGCTCATAGCGCAGTTTTCTTTGCAGAAAATGCAGTTGATCCATCACTTCCGGGTGCAGGTGACCACCATCGGGCAAGAGGGTATAACGCCGCTCATCGTACAGGTTGAAATTCAAGTAGGACAGGAGCAGGATGATGAGGGCGCAAAAGATGCGGACCGGCCAGCAGAGAATTTTAAGCATTAAAAATCAAGGCGTTAGTTCTACTTTATCCGATTAGAGAAGAACGGATTGTCATGTCGCAGCGACGCGGAGACATCTACACAACCCAAGCCCTGATGACCTCCAAAAGGCTTGGCTTGTGTAGATGTCTCCGCTTCGCTGCGACATGACAGGTTCACTTTTTTAAAGTAGCAAAGTAGAATTAGTTGGCCAAGTGAATGCGGTGACACGACCGCAGTAGTGTTATCAAGGGCCTATTTTTTCTCCAACCTTGCCCTTGCCTCTTTCGCATCCACGAAGCCGGGCGACATTTTGTTGGCTTGCACATAGTCGGCCAGTGCCGCGTCGTTGTTGCCCATTTCCTCTGATACTACGCCCCGATAGTAGTAGGCTTTCACAAAAAGTGGGTCGGTTTTGATGGCGATATCGAAGTGGTCGTAAGATTTGGGCAACGAATCGAGATCGAGGTACATGATGCCCATGTCGAAGTAGGCGTTGGCGTAGTCGGGGTTACGGATCACAATGTCGCGGTAAATGGCGAAGGCTTTGGGGTACTCGCTTCGGCGTTTGTAGTACACGGCTTTGTACTCGCGGGCATCGAGGTTGGTGGAGTCGAGGCGGAGCGCGTTGTCGAAGCATTGCAGGGCTTGCGGGTTGTTGAGATCGGTGTAGATACGGCCCAAAAACATCCAAGCGTCGAGGATATCGGAGTCGAATTGTACCGCTTTTTTTAGTGAAACAATGGCGCGCACGGTGTCGCCCATGTCGAGTGCTACGCGGCCAGCCATGAAGAACGCATCGCCGTTTTGGGGGTCTTGTTCCAATATTTTATTGAGGGTACCAAGCGCATCTTGGTGCTGACGTACAATGAGTTGCGACTCGCTGAGTTTGAGCAAAGTAGGGATGCGGCCCGGAAATTTGTAGGCAGCGGTGAGCAAGGTGTTGATGGCTTTTTTCGAGTCGTTGGGCCGGGCGTAGTCAAGGTAAGTATCGGCCAGCAGGTGGTAGTAGGCCGGGTGCGTGGAGTCGAGCCGGATGGCTTGAGTGAGGTCGCTGATGGCCTCGTCGTAGGCATTGAGGTCGTAGTAGGCTTCGGCACGACGGCAGAGCAGGGAGTCGTTTTCGGGGTCTTGTGCCAGCAGCTGGTTGAGGCGCACGAGTCGGGGGTCGGTCTGTAGTTCGAGCGCAACTTCGGAAAGGCGAGGGGCTTCTTTTTTGCGGAAAAGAAAAAAAGCGATGCTGCCAGCCACGAGGGCGAGGGCAGCGATGAGGAGTGTTCTGTGCTTCATTGTTCGGAAAAGATGCTGTTGGCTTTTTGCTGCTTGCCATTGGCTACCGCCAAACAACCCAGTACAGCGGCCAACAGCAAAATTAACACCTTCGTCCTTTCGGAAAGGCGGTAATTTTACGGGCTGGTTCAAATTAGGGTCGATTGCGCCCAATCAACCAGCAAACCCATCACCAATCAACCAATCCCCACTACATTTGCCTCCCATGATACGAGCAGAACAAGTCCTCAAAACATTTGGCGATCAGCAGGTACTCAAAGGCATCGACTTCACTTTTGAGGCGGGCAAAAACAACCTCATCATCGGGCGTTCGGGCGCGGGCAAAACCGTGCTGCTCAAAATCCTCGTCGGGTTGCAAGTGCCCACGAGTGGCAACGTGTGGTACGATGACGTGAATTTCACTCAACTCGACAAGGAAGGGATGCGGGCCATCCGCATGAAAATCGGGATGCTGTTTCAGGGCTCCGCGCTGTTCGATTCGCTCTCGGTAGAGCAGAACATCCGCTTCCCGCTCGATATGTTCACCCAAATGAACCCGAAGGAAAAATTGGAGCGCGTCAACTACTGCCTCGAGCGCGTCAACTTGGCTGGTACCAATGCCAAGTACCCCTCCGAACTCTCCGGCGGGATGCAAAAACGGGTGGGCATCGCCCGCGCATTGGTGCTGAACCCCAAGTACTTATTCTGCGACGAGCCAAATTCTGGCCTTGATCCGAAGACCTCCATCCTCATCGACGAACTCATCAGCAGCATCACGGAGGAGAACAACATCACGACCATCATCAACCCCCCCGACATGAACTCGGTGATGGAAATCGGCGACAACATCTGCGTCCTCCACGAGGGCCGATTGGAGTGGAGCGGCACCAAGGAGCAAGTGCTGGAGAG
>JAYSUY010001088.1:0-2705 GCA_043718855.1 Saprospiraceae bacterium
GCTGAGCATGTCTTCCACCATGTTGAGGGCAATAATGGCGTAACTGTCTGGCCCGATACCCGTGTCCAAGAAAAGCGAGGTGATGTCTTTGAGGCGGCAAGTGACCCCGTTGAGGCGGTATTCGCTCTCGCCGCTGCGGTAAAGGATGCGGCTGATGGCGACGGTGGTATAGTCGGTCGGCAGCACGTTTTTGGTGTTGTCGAAGGTCAGCGTGACCTGAGCCATTTGGCCTTCCTTGCGCTTTTTGGTGCCATTGAAAATGATGGAGGTCATCTTATCTAAGCGCAACTGGCTGCTTTTCTGCTCGCCCAGCACCCAGCGGATGGCATCCACGACATTGCTTTTTCCGGAGCCGTTTGGCCCCACCACGCCCGTCACGTCGGAGTTGAAGTGGAGGATGGTTTCGTTGGCAAAAGACTTGAAACCCTTGATTTCTAATGATTTGAGCCGCATTTGTTTGGCTGGTGGCTGTTGGCGGTTAGCCGTTGGCCTTTTCCCGTTTGAATTTTTTTTACCAGAAGCCGATGGCTAACCGCCAAAAGCCTGACAAAAAAGTGTGCGAAGATAGTTGGGGGCGGGAAATGGTGGAGGGGAAGTTTTCAACAGAGAAATATCATAAATGCCGCATCCGGGGATGGTCAGACAGGGC
The DNA here is from genome assembly GCA_043718855.1 of Saprospiraceae bacterium. Classification (GTDB taxonomy): domain Bacteria; phylum Bacteroidota; class Bacteroidia; order Chitinophagales; family Saprospiraceae; genus M3007. The sequence goes on from JAYSUY010001088.1 coordinate 650, forward strand.
TGAAAGTCGCTGAGGGGTATGGATTAGGTCACCTCCATACCATGCTTCTGGTCTGAGGTAATGTTGTCCAACGTCCACTCCAAGCGCCCTTCAAAGGCGACTTCCCGCACGGCGCATTCAGATATTGGGCAGAGGCTGCAGGAATGTGGGGGGACGCAACCATCGGTGTGGACGAACATTTCGATGGTTTGTGGAAAATTTTGGGCGATGAGTTGCTCCAGAGCATCTACCTCGGCATGGGCCTGATGCACATTGAAATACCAGGGTACTGTCAGGTGGCAATCGAAGTGCAGCACTGAGCCGTACTTGATGATGCGCAAGTTGTGCAGATCAATCCAAGTAGGCCGCTTGTGGGCATTGAGTGCTTGAATCAACTGATTGAGCAACACCACATCAGCCTCATCTACGATACCAGAAATCGTCTCGCGTACGATTTTGTATCCCTGTACAATGATGATGAGGGCAAATATCATCGCAACGCCACTATCTATCCAAGCAATACCCGTGAAGCGCAGCAGCAGCAATCCAACGATGATGCCCAAAGTCGTCCAAGTGTCTGATTGTAAGTGATGTCCGCTGGCATTAAGGGCCATTGAGTGATGCTTTTGTGCGGTACGGATACACCATGCGCCAAGAGCATAATTGGTTGCTGCAGTGAAGGCAATGATCAAAATGCCGGTATCCAACTGCTGCACGGTATGCGGATGAAGCAAGTTGTTGGCGGATTCGTATACGATCACGAGGCCAGCAACCAATATGAGTACCCCCTCGAAGGAAGCAGACAATAACTCTACTTTTCCATGGCCGTAGGGATGCTCCTGATCACGGGGTTTGGCTGCAATCTGTAGGCTGTAAAGACCGATAAACCCCGTTACCACATTTACCGTGCTTTCCAATGCATCGGTCAATACCGCTACCGAGTGGGTCAGGTAATAAGCCAACAACTTGAGTGCAAACAGGATTATGGAAATGCCTACGACCCATTTCTGCACTTGCATGGGGATGGACTTTTCGTTATTCTTCATGGTGTTTTTGCTTGTGGTGTTAGTGGTGTTTGGGGAGGCGGATTACTCCCAAAAGGTCTCCTCAATCCGCTCTACGAAACTCAGTGAAGCCAAATTGTACAGCACCCGACGGTAGTTTTTTTGGTGGGTGCTGCCGATGACAAGACAGGTGCTTCCGCCACAGCCGACACGCCCGCTGCTGCCGGGGTACTTCTGGGCAGTGGGGTCTATGGCTTGTACGGTTTTCCAGTGCGGGTCATCAGCCGGGATGCAGAATTCGTAATGCACCGCGACTTTACCAGAATCTGAGCCAGACAGACCTTCAACGTCCAAATTTTTGAAGTCAATCTTGATTTTACTCCATACATCTGGGTCATCGGCTGGCACGGGCTGGGCACGGTGGGTGCAGGCGAAGGCGGCAGAGAAAGCCAAGAGCAGCGCAGCGAGTTTTTTTGTCATGTGGTGGTGAAATATTGGGCGAAAAGTAGAGCATAATTTTCAACCCAGCCCTGTACGGCGAAACGCCCGTTTCGCCTGTCGCCCATGCGAAACTGGTGTTTCGCAATACAGCAGGTTGGGCGCAGTGTTAAGTTTTTGCCACCGCTGGGTAAAGAAATCGCAAACTTTCTACCTTCGCGCCAGTTCCTTGTTTGCATCCCGCCGTCCCTTTTCTGGATGAATCCCGCGTCTTCTCGGCAGGCGCGGGATTCATAATTTCTAATCATTTTTTAAACTAAACTCATTTTTGTATGAAGCGAATGCAACTTGCAATTCGTGTGGCAATGCTTTGCCTTTTTGCCACCACAGCCCAACTTTCGTGGGCACAGGTCACCACCGCTACGCTCAGCGGCTTGGTTACCGATACCAAAGGCGAGCCACTCGTAGGGGTCACGGTACGCGCTGAACACACGCCTTCGGGCACAGTTTACGGCACCATCACCCGCGATAATGGCCGCTTTACCCTCCCCAATTTGCGCGTGGGCGGCCCGTACACCGTCACCACCACCTACACGGGCTATCGTTCGGGCAAAAACGAGGGCCTCACGCTCAGC
>JAYSUY010001089.1:0-2704 GCA_043718855.1 Saprospiraceae bacterium
TTCAGGCGTCAAATGAATCCTATACTTTATCGACATTGATTTGAATTTTGAACCCCAAAGTTCAAACAAAACGACAACTTAAACTTTATTGACCACTACTTTACTGTTTCGTCTTCTTCAATGAACTTCAATCTTTTACACCTTCCGTATTTCTTCCCGAACGCATATGCGAACGCTTTCGGGACTCGAACGTACCAAGACGGTCGCGCGAGGTCTCTACCTCTACCGCCCCATACTCGGTCCGCACAGTCTTCGACTGCCGACCGTTCCGGCGGTTAGACTCCCCCGCCTCAGCAGCCTGCGCAAGATGGAAGTTCAACTCCCCGGCCAAGCCCGATTCTAGCACACGCTTGATCAGAGGAGCCATCACCTCTGGAAGTGACTCTCCTCCCATCAGACGCTTCACCAAGCCCGCTTCAACTCCCGCTGAAAACGGTGATGTTTCTTTCTCGTTCATAAATTTTGTGTTTTTGCCCACAAGGTAAATCCTCGAAGGTCCTGACACAGTTTACTGAACACTCTCGATTCCGCCGAGCGCGTTGTCTGTCTGCCGCCGAAATTTTCACCCACTTTTCACCACCATTTCCTTCCCATCATGTCTGACCAACTCAAGCAACGCCTTACGGCACCCGGCCCCAAACGCATCCTCGCGCTCGACGGCGGCGGTATACGCGGTGCCATCACACTCGGCTTCCTGAAGCGCATCGAAACCATCCTGCGCAAGCAGCACAACAACCACAAACTGCTGCTTTGCGATTACTTCGACCTCATCGGCGGCACCAGCACAGGGGCCATCATTGCTACCCTGCTGGCTACGGGCAGCTCGGCAGACGACATCGCGGCGCAGTACCGCTCACTGGGCGGCAAGATTTTCGGCGACAAATTCAGTTACCTCCAAATCGGAGCGAAGGTGAAAGCCACCTACAACGACGCACCCCTGCAAGCCGAACTCCAAAAACTGTTTGGAGATGCCACACTGGGCAGCGACACCATCCGCACAGGCCTGTGTATCAATGCCAAACGTGCCGATACGAACAGCACCTGGTCGTTTGTGAATCACCCCGATGCGGAGTATTACGAACCCAAAGTCGCTGGTCAATTTGGAAATAAGGACTACCTGCTGCGCGAAGTGGTGCGGGCCAGCACGGCTGCGCCGACGTTCTTTTTGCCCCAGCGCATCAACCTCGGCGACCGCTCGGCGACCTTCGTGGACGGTGGAGTGAGCATGGTGAACAACCCCGCACTGCAACTTTTTTTGGTCGCTACACTTCAGGGTTTCCCCTTCCACTGGGAGACCGGGGCTGATAAACTGATGATCACCTCCATTGGAACGGGTACCTTCACCAAGCGGGTGGATGCCGAAAAAGTGGCCAACCACAACATGCTGGATTGGGCCAGTTCGATACCCGATATGCTGATGGACGATGCGACTTACCTGAACCAAGTCATGCTGCAATACCTGAGCAAAAGCCCTACTGCCATCGAGATTGACTCGGAAATAGGCGACCTGCGGAATGATCTGCTGCATGGCAAAGCAGCCATGCACTACGTCCGCTACCAAGCCTACTTGGAGCAGCCCCGCAAACTGGATGACGGCACCTACGACGGTCGTCCGATTCTACCCTTCGAGGAGCTTACGCTGGCGCGTATGCGTGAGATGGACAAAGCCGACATGGTGGAAAACCACATCCGCACGGGTGAGATTTATGCCGAAACCTGTGTGAAGGAGGAGCATTTCCCAGCCGTATTTGTCAAGGAGGCTGAAGTGGTTGGGAGTGTTTAGGGAGCCTATCGAGAGTGGCGGTACACAAAAAACGCCCATGTCATCGCTGACATGGGCGTTTTTTGTGGCTGTGACTGGCTTAACTACCTGATTTACTGCACTTCTACATAAAAAACGAGGTCGGTCTTGGCTGGGATGGGGCCACCGCCTTCTTCGCCGTAGGCCAGTTGGTAAGGCAGGAAGAAGTAGGCCTTGCCGCCGTGATTGATCTGCTGCACGCCCTCATCGTAGCCCGCGATCATCTGGCCTGCGCCAGCCTGAAAGCCCAGCGGTTCGCCGCGCTCGAAGGAGTTGTCGAACATGGTGCCGTTGTGCATGATGCCGTAGTAGTGGGTCAGCAGGTTTTCGCCCGCCTTCACGGGTGCTCCTGCGCCTTTTTCCACTACCAGTATTTTTAGGCCGGAAGCCGTGGTGGTCAGTTTGTCATTGAGTTTGCCCGCTACAAAGTCAGCCACAGTGGCCTTGATTTTTGGCTCCAACTCAGCAAACTTGCCCTGTGACACAGCAGCAGCAGCGGCTTTCGACTCGGCAGTGATCACATCCACCACCATGATGTCGAAGCGGATTTCTTTGGCCCCCTGAAGTGTAGGCGGCAGGTAAGTGCGCATCAGCGAATCAATCGTCTGGTACAGCGTAGCGCTGTCGCCCTTGCCCAGCAGGAAGGCGGCTTCGAGGATGGCCGGGATTTTTTGACCCTGAATCTGGGCCTTGTCGGGCAGTTCCAGTTCGCGCGGGCCACCGAAGTCACGGCGGGTGTCCATCATCACCGAGTCGCCGAGGGTAGTGATGGCGTTGATCATCATCACGTCGCCCGATTTGGCGGGGGTTGCGGCGGTTTTGTTGTGTTTCACCAAGCGGTGGCCGCTTTCAGTGGTGACGGTGGTCTGGGCTGCCAGGCCCGAGAGGGTCAGCGAGAACAGC
>JAYSUY010001090.1:0-2702 GCA_043718855.1 Saprospiraceae bacterium
CTTTTCCAGCCGCTCCATTAGCCTACTCGTGATGCGAAGAAAATCCATTTCGGTGATTACGCCCACCAAATCCTTGCCCTTCACCACGGGGAGGCATCCCACGCGGTGTTCCTGCATCTTGTGCATTGCATCCATGATGGGCGTGTCGGGTGTGACGGTGACGGGCTTTTCGATCATCACGTCTTTCACCGAAGTCACGGTGTTTTCCGTCAGCGCATTTTGGCGGGCGAAGTGGCGCAGCAGGATACGGCTGGAAATAAGGCCTACGAGTTCGCCTTTGCCGTTCTCGACGGGCATGTAGCGGATGCGTCGCCAATCCATAATTTCGGCCACGATCTCGATGAGGTCGTCTTTCTGGACGGTAAAAAGGTCGGTGGACATGAACTCTTCCACTTTGATGCTGGAAGGCCGCCAATCCACGAGGTCGGCGACGGTGGCTTCTGGCCAAGTGTGGACGGGCTGGTTTTGTGCCTGATTTTTCACGATAGCAGCGGTTATGGCCGTCACGGCCTCGTCATTGGTGACTTGTTTTTTGAGCGCGGTGAAACTGCGCAACGCCCAGCGCGCACCCGTTTTGTGCTCTTTGGCGCGGGCCTCGATGATGTCCATGTAGCGGCTGATGTCGGCGGGCTTCACCTTGCGCATTTTCAGCCCTTCGCGGGCCAGCGGCAGCAACTCATTGAGAATCAACTCTGTGGCAGGCACCTTTTTGTCCTTCATCCAAGTGAATGTGGTGTCGATGCCGAACTTGGCCGACTTCAGGAAGTTGTCGCGTGTGTCTGCAAAGTCGATGTGCTTCGTGATGTCGTCGTACTGATTGCCCATCGCCACCATGCAGCCGAGCCAGAAAGCGGCGTTTGCCACTTCATCCACCGTTGTGGGGCCAGCCGGCATCACCCGATTCTCGATGCGGAGGTGGGGCTTGCCATTGGGCGAAATGCCGTAGCAAGGGCGGTTCCAGCGGTACACGGTGGAGTTGTGGATTTGCAGGGCGCGGAGTTTGGGCGTGATGCCTGCTTGTACTTGCGCGATAGAATCCTCCTCAATGGCTCCTGCGAGCAGCACCCGGAAGCGGCTGATGTCTTCTTTGTAAATCTCTGTGATGTCGCCGCGCAGCCAGCCGGAACCAAAATTGACGCGAGGTAGGCGTTCCCGCATGTGGTCGTTGGTAGTGCGCGTATCGAGGCTTTGTTGGAAAAGCGCGATGCGGGTCTCGTGCCACAAGCGGCGGCCAAACACGAGCGGCGAGTTGGCGGCAATGGCAATGACCGGCGCGGCCAGTGTCTGCGCGATGTTGTACATCTTGACAAACTCCTTTGGCGATACCTGTAAGTGTACCTGAAAACTGGTGTTGCAAGCCTCCAGCAGCGGCGAGTCGTGCTTCACCAACAGTTCGTCCACACCCTCCACGCGCAACTCGAACGAAGTGCCGAGCAGGTGTTTTTGGATGGCCGCCATGAGCGCAAAGTAGCGGTCTTTGGGCGTGAGGTTGTGCATCTCCAGGTCGTGCTTGCGCAGCGTGGGCAGTATGCCTGTGAGGCAGATACTGGCATCGAACTGGTTGAGTACTTTTTGGATAATGGCCAGATATTCAAGGTTTTCAGCCTCCATGTCGCTCAAGCAAGTCCCCGTGAACTCGCGGGGGCTGAGGTTGGTCTCGAGGTTGAATTTCGCCAGTTCGGTGACGCACCAATCGTGCTGCTTGAGGTGTTCGAGTACCTCCATGTTGATGCATGCGGGCTTGAAGGTCTTGTTGTGTACGAGGCACATTTCCTGCTCAGCACCAATGCGCACGATGTCTGATTCGAACCAATCGTTGGCAAGCATATACTCGAAGGCTTGCACATCATCGAGCAGGCTGCGCACAAAGTGCTGCATCTCGCTTTTGCTCTCTAAAGTGTTGACTTTCTGAAATCCCATGTTTGTCGTGTGCCGGGGGCGGGTTGGTGAGGTGTTCCGGCAGGGCAATATTATTGCAGGGCGAGTGACTTTTCGGCGAGAGGGCGCAAGTTTTTGTAAAAACTTTCCTGCCCGGCTCAAAAAGTTTACTTGCTCTGTGGTCTAAACAAAGGTTTAAAATTTGGCAAAATCTATCAGCAATCGAAACTGAATAGAGTTGAGTTTGTTGTTCCTCTAATATCGCTGCGCAATAGTTTTATCTAAAAAATTGTTTTTTCAGATAAAACTGCCGCTACCTTGCTGCATGAATTCAGAAACAGAAAAGGCTATCCAGCATTTAATGAAGCACGACAAACTTCGTGTAGTGATAGAACAAGTGCAGATGCCGGATTTTACGCCCTCCCGCCGGGTGTACTACAACCTGCTGGAATCCATTGTTTCCCAACAACTTAGTGTCAAAGTAGCCGATGTTATTTTCAATCGATTTTTGGCCTTGTTCCCCGATTCATATCCACACCCAGAGCAGGTATTGATTATAGCATTCGAGCAGTTGCGCGGGGTAGGGCTGTCCAATCAGAAGGCCAACTACTTACGCAACGTAGCACAGTTTTCATTAGAGAACGATTTGGAAGGCCACGATTGGGACAGCATGAGCGAAGCAGAGATCATCCAGTTTTTGACCCAAATAAAGGGTGTGGGCAAATGGACGGTGGAGATGTTGCTCATGTTTACACTGGGCCGTCTTGATGTGCTGCCTGTAGATGACTTGGGCATACAGCAAGGCATGCAAAAATTGTTTTTTC
>JAYSUY010000110.1:0-2317 GCA_043718855.1 Saprospiraceae bacterium
TTGTATTTTTTGCCGCTGCCACAGGGGCAGGGCGCGTTGCGGCTGACGGGGACCGAGCGTTTTGCCGAAGAGCGTATCGGGTGCGAAAGCAGGCTTTTGCTGCGCATCGTGCGGAGCAGTTGATTGCGATGCGCCAGTTTTTGATCCAGATCGGGGTGCTTTGCCTTCACCAGTTCGATGACCGCTGTTGCCGACCGTAGGCTGATGTCCGTCGTGCGGTCGCCTTTGACTTGGCTTTTTCGATAATCATATTCGATGGAGAAAAGGGGGTGTTTGGAGTCCTTTCTCGAAAAAAATGTCCACACGCTGTCGGTACACTTGCAAGTGGGGTTGGTGCAGTAGAGGTCAAAGGCGACCACGTTTTGCCCTTGATGTTCCACCTCGAAGCACAAACAAGCAGGGAACACCTCCTCGAAAGCCACCATCGAAGACAGATCGTCGTCTGCAAAAACGCAGTCTAATTTGGCCGCTTCCGACAGGGTTAGGGACTCGATTTGGGCGGCTTTTAGCCCTCCCCAAATCTGCTGCAACGCCGTCCAGTCGTCGGGCGAGAGCAGTTGTTCGAGCAGTTGTGCGGCGGCTGGCGAGTGGATGTTGCTCTCCTTCTGCTGGGCAGTGCCAGCCTTGGTATCCAAACAGGCTGCGAATGCGCAATTGTCATTTTCCACGCAGGTCCGGGAAGAAGTACAGGTGTACGTCACGGCAATCACAGCACGGGTTGTGACAGGTGTCTGCCAAGACACCAAATTGTCGGTTCCCGAACGGGGCGGCTTCGATGCCCTCGAACGTGAAGTGCGCGGGCGCATCCGGGTCTTTCGTGCGGGTGAGGAGCAGAGCAGTGGCGGCGGTGGTCATAGCAAAGGGTGGTTGTGCCAGTAGAGCCAGTCGTTGATGATCTCGGCATTTTCGTCGCTGGTGTCTATGCTGGCGAGGTCTTCTGGGCTGACGTACTGTACGCGCTGGCTGTCACCTTCGGTGATGCCCAAGCGGATGGCGTTGCCGCGCTCGGATTTTGGGTCAATGTCCACGATTTGGGCAGGCTTGATCTCGGTTTTGCCGCCTTTCAAGGCAAAGCGCACAGTCGCAGTGATCGGAATCTCCAAGTTGTCGGCCATGTAGTAGTACCAGCCCATGAGTTGCTCTTCTTCGCCGTAGCAGTCCACGATGACTTCTTCGAGGATACGGTTTTCGCGGTCAGGGTCGTGTTCTTTTCGCATAAAAGTGGAGAGGTGTGGGTGGCCCGCTAAGCTCTGCGGGCTACGGCAGGTGAAGGTGAAAGGGTGGGTGGCGGCGTTTAGGCGACAAAAGTAGTGCTTTAGCGCTTTTGGCTGGGCTATGGGGTGCCGTAGATTTTGCGGAATTCGAGGAGGGCGCGGAGGTGGGCGTGGAGGGTGAATTTGGAGTTGGCGGCTTAATCAAACAACCCAAGTTGTCCATTCTTGTTCGGTCGTGGTAGAGGACATAACCGCCCGGTGCTTCTTGCACAAATAGCACTCACTTTAACGGTTATCAGTACAGTTAAGGTGCCGGATAGATTTTGTTTGCTTCAAAAAACTGTTTAGCCGCCTGATAGATCACCACGTTTTCAGGGTGTTTGACTTGGAAGCCCAGGAACGTGTCATGGGCATTTTTAAAGATGTTTTCGGCTTCTGTACCCGTTAGGAACTTAGCCAGTACTTTTTCTGGAGCAGTCGCTAAAAACAGACGATACGCCTCGTCCAATTGAGTCCTAAAGGCAATGGGAGAGGCATCTGCCAAAGTCGTCCGCTTAAACGGAGCATAGCCACCGTAGGGGCGGGTATCAATCGCTAGGCGTTCGAGGCCATTGCTAAAATCCACGTCCTTCTGGCCATACACCACCCGGTCAATGTCGGTCATGGTCATCATACCAGCACACATGATACAAGGTTCCAGCGTGGTATAGATGGTGAAACCATCCAGATTGAAGCGGCGAGTCTTCTCCAAGTAAGCGGTGATGGCTCGCACCTCACCGTGTTGGGTGGCATTGTCGGTGGCATTGATGCAATTTAGCCCACAGAATACAGGCTTTTGATCTTTATCTACCAGCACTGCGCCAATGTTGTAGCCACGGCGTTTGTCGCGTGGCACAGTACTGGGCTGCCAGTTGGCATATACGAGGGCATAAGTCAGCAGCGAATAGATTTCATCTCGCAGATTCAAGGTTCAAATGCAACAGCCGGGGGGGGGCTGCGAGGATAAAAGAAGGTGCTGAAAAGCGGGTCGTCACCCGCTAAAGAGTTGGTCTTTGGGATTAATAGGCAAGGTGTAAAAAAGTTCTTTGACCGTCCAGATGTGG
>JAYSUY010001091.1:0-7485 GCA_043718855.1 Saprospiraceae bacterium
CCCTTTCAGGGTTTTGCGAAAGTCCTATTCAAAAAAAGCGCGACGCACCTTCGTGGTATGCCGCGCTTTTTTTGAAAAAACAGGTGGGTAGCCGCGCTCGCACACGACATGGCCGACGGACAGTCGGCGTTACGCCAACAACTTCGTCATGTCCACCCGCTCGCCCACGATGCGGGCCACTTCGCTGATGTGGACGCGCTCCTGCTGCATGGAGTCGCGCTCGCGGAGGGTCACCGTGTCATTTTCGAGCGTCTCAAAATCGATGGTGACGCAGTACGGGGTGCCGATGGCATCCTGGCGGCGGTAGCGGCGACCGATGGCATCTTTCTCGTCGTACTGGCAGAGAAGCTGGAGTTTCAGGCGGTCGTAAATCTCGCGGGCCTTGCCAACGAGTTCTTCCTTGTTCTTCAAAAGCGGCAGCACGGCGCACTTCACCGGGGCCAGCGCGGGGTGGATTTTCAGCACGGTGCGGGTGCTGTCTTCACCTTGCGCGTCGGGTACCTGCTCGTCCACGAGGGCATTGCTGAGCACGGTGAGGAACATACGGTCGCAGCCGACGGAGGTCTCCACGACGTAGGGCGTGTAGTGCTCATTGAGTTCAGGGTCAAAGTATTGCATCTTCTTGCCAGATAGTTCGGAGTGGCTGCGCAAGTCATGATTGGTCCGAGAGTGAATGCCTTCCAACTCTTTGAAACCGAACGGGAAATCAAACTGTATGTCAACCGCTGCATTGGCATAAAAAGCCAAGTTGTCGTGGTCTTTGAAGCGCAGTTTTTCTGCCGGGGTGACGGCGCGGTGCCAAGCCATGCGCTTTTCTTTCCAGTAGGCGTACCACTCCATCTCGGTGCCGGGGCGCACGAAGTACTGCATTTCCATCTGCTCGAACTCGCGCATACGGAAGATGAACTGCCGGGCCACGATCTCGTTGCGGAAGGCTTTGCCGATTTGGGCGATGCCGAACGGGATTTTCTGGCGGGTGGTTTTTTGCACGTTGGAGAAGTTGACAAAAATGCCCTGCGCCGTTTCGGGGCGGAGGTAGAGTTTGCCATCGTCGCCGGTGTTCGACATCTGGGTGGAGAACATCAGGTTGAACTGGCGCACCTCGGTCCAGTTGCGCGAGCCGGTGTCTGGCTCCGTGATTTCAAGTTCGTCGATGATGGCTTTGAGGTCGGCCATGTCACCCATTTTCAGCGCATTGGCGAGGCGTTTTTCGGTGGCTTCGGCTTTTTGGGTGTACTCCACGACACGCGGGTTGGTTTCGCGGTACATCTTTTCATCGAAGGTTTCACCAAACCGCTTGGCCGCTTTTTCCACCTCCTTGTCTGCCTTGGCGAGCGCTTTGTCAATCTCAGCCTCGATCAGCACGTCGGCGCGGAAGCGCTTTTTGGAGTCCTTGTTGTCCACGAGCGGGTCGTTGAAGGCATCCACGTGTCCGCTGGCTTTCCAAATGAGGGGGTGCATGAAGATGGCGGAGTCCAAGCCCACGATGTTTTCGTGCATCTGCACCATGGCTTTCCACCAGTAATCTTTGATGTTGTTTTTCAACTCTACGCCCATCGGGCCGTAGTCGTACACGCCGTTCAGCCCGTCGTACACTTCCGACGAGGGGTAAATGAATCCGTATTCCTTGCAGTGCGACACGAGGCGCTTGAATAAATCCTCTGACATGAACTATGAACTGTAAACGATGAACGATGCCCGCCTACGCTTCCTCCTACGTCAAGACTTTGGCGGACGAGAAGGCTTCGGGGGGTAAAAACGATGAACCGGCAACTGAGAACCGATTTTTCTAAAAAAGAGGCGCAAAGGTGGGAAAAGTAGGTGAAATTCAAGGTATGCCGCTCACTTTTGAAAGGTAAAAACCTTCCAACCTGAAATCTAAAGGGCAAGTAGCAAATGGCAAACAGCCCTTTTCCCCCCACCTACATCTTGGCCCGCATCATCGCCTCCCAGCGCAGCCGCGAGTAGCGGGGCAGCGCGTCGGGCTGCTCGAAGGAGCGGAGGTGGCTCATGCTGGGCTTGCCCGGTGCCGCCGGGCGGAGTATTTCGTAGTGGCCCTTGGCATGGAGCAGCAGTGTGCGGGAGGTGCCTGCGGCTTGCGGCGGCACGGGAAAATGTACAGTGGCTTCGTCGCCCAAGTTGGGTTGGGAGTAGTAGGCTGCGTCATCGACAGCGAGAGCGGCAGCCACTTCGTGGCCGGTGTGGTCGAGGGCGGAAGCGGGCGGCATGGTGTGTACGGTGACGGGCAGGTTTTCGGAAAAATCCAGCGCGGCGTAGTCAATTTCCCAAAACTGAAAGCCGCTTTCGAGCCGCACGCGCACCTGATTGCCAACGACTTGCGAGAGGTCGAGTTCCAGCACGTCTTTTTTTAGGGACATGGGGCCACTGAGGTGGAAGTAGTCGGCTCGCTCCCAGTGGCCGGGCGTGGTCTCGATGCTGACGGCGAGCGGTAGGTTTTGCTGCTCTGCCCATTGGCTGAGTTGGGTGCCGCTTTTTTGCACACTCTGCTGGCGTACTTGGGGGGCGTACTGGCCGAACTCGTCCAAGAATTGGCCGTACAGGTGGTCGAGCCAAAAAGTGTTTTTGGCGCGGACGACCAACTTGGCCTTCGTCGCTCCGGCTGGCCGGTCGAAAGTCAGTGTCAGGCCCTGATCAGCACGGGAACGGGTGTTTTCTGCGCTGCCCCACCAACTGAGCGTGTCGGTTTTTTCCACCTGCCGCATGGCATCATTTCCTTCAAAATCAAGTGCTTGTACGGGTGATTGAGGCTGAAGTAGGGTATGCAGCCGCCCGTGCTTATCGTAAAGTGCCTCGGCACCGAGTGGGCCATCTACCGCCACGAGTTCCAGCAGGTTGGTGTGCTGGATTTCTTTGGCCTTGTTGGCGAGGCGAATGTGGTAGTCTGGGCCGTTGGGTTGCAAGTGCGGCAGGGGCAGCCAGTCGTGGCGCTCCAGTTGGGGGTGGGTGGCACCGGAGTACAGTTCTCCCTCGAAAGCGGTGCCGTCGGGGTTGAGCGCGTACACGAATGGGCAGCCGTTTTTGTCGCCGATGGCGATCAGTGCGAGCGCAAAACCTGCGGCCACATACCCGATGAAATTGATGGCTACCGTCTTGCCGTAGTTGACTTCGTACACCTCCACTCTTTCCAGTTGCTCGTAGGTCAGCGTGGTGGTGATGGTGTCGGGGAAGGTGCGGGCAGTCTGCGGTTTCACATAAATCAGCACCTCGTTGCGGCTGTCGCGTGCGTCGCGGCTGTTGCGCGTGGTCACCACATCCAGCGCCTCACGCTCCGATAGGCGACTGAGGTAGGCCTGCATGGAGGTTTCGCCGAAGCGGTACCCGTCCACATACCACACGCCGCTGAGCGGACGCGAGGGGTCGATGAGGTAAAAAGTCAGGTTGTCGGTGTTGATTTTGGTGAGCCGAGATTTGGCCATCGGGTAGCGCTGGTAAAATGCGCAGCCAGATTGGGCGAGCATCAGGAAACAAAAAAAGAGAGCGGAAGAAAGGCGCATAGGTGAGTTTGAAGTTCGGAGTTTGACCCGCCTTCGCTATGGCTACGGCGGGTAAAGTTTGAAGTTGGGCCCGCCTTCGCGTTGGGCGTTTTCGCGGGTAAAAGTTGGGTGCTTGTTTTCCTATCTTTTTTTGCCCTTTGCCTTTTGCCCCTTGTTTTTTGCCTTTTGTTTTTTGCTCTTTGCCTTTTGCCCCTTGCTTTTTTCCCCATAGAGCGAGTAGCCCAAACTGATGCTGGGCAGCATGACGAAGCGTCTGCCGTTGAGGTCATCGTAGTAATAGTTGAAAGGGTCGTTTTCGGTCACAATACGGGTATTTTTTTCGTGTTCGATGCCAATAGGCAAGGTCACTTCGAGGACCGCGTTGCCGAAGGAGTGCTGAGCACCGAGCCTTGCCAGGTATTTCGTGGTGCGCCCTTTGAACGGTGTGCGTACCCCGTTGAACAGATAATCGTCGGTGTAATTGCGCCAACCGAAGCGCAAATCGGGGCCGATGTAGATGCTGCTCTTCCGACCGGTGAACCGTCCATGAAAAAAACTTTTGTAGTATATGCCCACTTCAAAACTACCCGCTTCCAGTGCCAGCCCCTGTCGTGCAGCACCGCCGCCAGGAGAAAAAAAGGAGTAATAATTATTTTGAATAAAGCCGGGAACAAACACATTGGCCTGAATACCAACGTGATAATACCTGTTCACCGGGCGTTCGAGCGCAAACGAAGCGGCTTTGAAGGTGGGTTCCGTCCACTGAGTCAGCAACCCGGCCAGCGCGATCAACTTCGGCTGGGGCAGTGTAGTGGGGTCGATCAGTTCGGGCGTTTTGGCCGGCGAGTAGGGTGTGGGGGGGAAGGTATTGCGCTGGGCGCACAGCGGCGCAGCAACGAGCAAAAGGAGGAAGAGGCGAAGTGTCGTCATGTTGAGTAGGCTGTTGTGCCACAATAGTAGAGACGATGGCGCAGATTCGGGCCGTTGGGTTGGATAAATTTTGTTGTACCTCATTATGTCAGGCAAGTGCCAGTGGTAAGCCGATATTTGCGCCCTCAAATCATACATCGTTTTTACCCGCCGAAGCCTACTTGTCCGCCGAAGTCTTGACGGAGGAGGAAGCGTAGGCGGGCATAGTTCATATTTCATCGTTCATCGTTCCCATGAAGTACGCCCTCGTTGCTATCCTCCTCCTGCTCGCATTCGCCTGGTACCGCTACCGCCAACCCAACTTCATCATGGGCGATGCCGCTCCTGATTTTGAAGTCGCGCTGCAAAGCGGCGAAAAAGCCCGCCTCTCCGACCTGCGGGGCCGCTACGTGCTGCTCCAGTTTTGGGGCAGTTGGTGCGGCCCCTGTCGAGCCGAAAACCCCGCTCTCGCCGCCCTCTACGTCCAGTACCACGAGCGGGGCTTCGAGGTATTCAGCATCGGCATCGAGCAGCGGCGCGATGCTTGGGAACGAGCCATCGCAACCGACGGCATGGCTTGGAAATACCACGCCATGGAAGACCAAGACTTTACCGGCGGCCAAGCCCGGCAGTATAACATCACCTCCATCCCCACCACCTTCCTGCTCAACCCCGAGGGCGTGATCGCCGGGGTGAACCTCACGCCAGAGCAGATGGGCAAGACGCTGGCTGCGCGGCTGCCTGCCAAGCAGTGACGGAATAACCCAATATCGAAACGACCCAATGACAAATTGACACCCACCCCCGGCAAGGCACAAAACTTGTTCGTCCATGCCCACCACGACACCATTCTACTCGCCTTAGCCTTCTATGGCGGCGATTTTTTGTAAAAACAATGCGAAACGCGTTCAGAAAAATATTCGACATGACAGAAAAAGAACCGAACACAGGCGAAGCAGACGTGCTGGAAACCAGCCCAGACCCCACTCCAACTGCCCAAAATCAATCAGAAACCACTCCCGACCAAGACCGCATCCGCGAACTGCAACAGCAACTTGACGAGAGCAGGAGCAAGTACATGTACCTCTACTCCGACATGGAAAACATCCGCCGCAACGCTGCCCGCGAGCGCATGGACCTCATCAGCACCGCCGGGCGTGACATCATGGCAGCCCTTCTGCCCGTGCTCGACGATTTTGACAGGGCCGCCAAAAACGACGGACTCACCGACGGCATGACCCTCGTACACCAAAAACTGGCCGCCACCCTCAAAAGCAAGGGCCTCACCGTACTCGAAACCAAACCGGGCGACGACTTCAACGCCGACCTCCACGAGGCCATCGTCGAGATACCCGCCCCCCAAGATGAACTCAAAGGCAAAATCGTAGACATCATCGAACAAGGCTACACCCTCGGCGGGCGCATCATCCGATACGCCAAAGTCGTGGTTGGAAAGTAACGCCGACTGTTAGTCGGCGCTACATGAATTACTAAGCCGACTGTTAGTCGGCGCTACGAAAACTACCAAGCCGACTAACAGTCGGCGTTACTTATGGCAAAACGCGACTATTACGAGGTACTCGGCACCCCCAAAAATGCCAGTGCTGACGACATCAAAAAGGCTTACCGGAAAAAAGCCATCGAGCACCACCCGGACAAAAACCCGGATGACAAGGCAGCAGAAGGCAAATTTAAGGAAGCCGCCGAAGCCTACGAAGTGCTCAGCGACGCAGACAAACGCGCCCGCTACGACCGCCATGGCCACGCTGGAGTCGAAGGCATGACGGGCGGCCCAGGCGGCGGATTCCAGGGCATGGACATGGACGACATCCTGCGCCGCTTTGGGTTTGATACCGAAGATGTTTTTGGAGAATTTTTTGGCGGCGGACGGCGCGGTGGTGCCCGCCCACGCGGCGAGCGCGGCACCAACCTCCGCATCCGCGTCAAAATGACCTTAGAGGAAGTCAACACGGGGGTCAACAAAAAAATAAAAGTGCGCAAGCAAGTACCCTGCAACACCTGCAACGGCTCGGGCGCGCGCGACAGCAGCAGCATCGAAACCTGCACCACCTGCCGGGGTGCGGGCATGGTCAACCGCGTCACCCAGACCCCCTTCGGTATGATGCAAACCGCCGTGCAATGCCCCACTTGCAACGGCGCAGGCAAGGTGGTGAAATCGCCCTGCAACGTGTGCAAGGGCGATGGGCGCGTTTTTGGAGAAGAAACCATCGACGTGGACATCCCATCGGGCGTACACGACGGCATCCAACTCAACATGGCCGGTAAGGGAAACTCCGGGGCCAAAGGCGGCTCGCCGGGCGACTTGGTTATCAACATCGAAGAAACGCCTCACGAGGAATTCACCCGCGACGGCAACAACATTCTCTACGAACTTTTCCTCAACATGGCCGACGCTGCGCTCGGCACCAAAATCGAAGTGCCCACGCTCGAAGGCCGCGCCCGCATCGTAGTGCCGCCCGGCACCCAGAGCGGCAAAGTGTTCCGCCTGAAAGACAAGGGTTTACCTGCCCTGCAAGCCTACCAGCGCGGCGACCAACTCATCCACGTGAATGTGTGGACACCCAAGAAATTCAACGACGAGGAGCGCAAACTGCTGGAAAAACTACGCGATATGCCCAACTTCAATCCCACGCCCACAAAGGAGGACAAGAGTTTCTTCGATCGGGTGAAGGATATTTTTGGGGGAGGGTAAGCCGGTTGGAATGCGGTGGCGCGGATTTCCACAGGGTCAGCGTGAATGCCCGGCAACAGCGCTTTTCCCATACAAAAACGGATGTGCCGCTTGGCGGGCGATCTGTGGCCTCGTGCCATAGGTCGCCCGCCTGTTTTGAAGAGGGAGACGGCTCCACTTGGACGTGCTTCCCCTTGTTCCTGCTTTTCGGAAAATTGGGCAGAAAGTGTTATTGAAAGTCATGTGGACTGTCGAGACTTTTGTTCTCATAAGGTCCAAACAACCAGTTCACCATTAGACCTTATGAGGAAAAAGTATTTAAATTGACGCTCCTGCATGTGCGGGGAGAAAAACAAAGAATTGATGAACTACGAAGACATTTTGAAAAAG
>JAYSUY010001092.1:0-7479 GCA_043718855.1 Saprospiraceae bacterium
GGCGATGCGATCATTGAGGATGCTGTCTTTGGCATCCGGGCACAGCCGGGCAGTGTTTTAGAAATTCAAGGGACAAGTTTCAGGCGCAACTTCGTGGGCATCAGGGCTACGGAGGGCAATTTTTCCTTGCTACAATTTAGGGGGAATGAGTTTGATGGGCAGGGGCCGTTGAAGGAAATTTGCACCTTGAACAATCTGATAAAGGATATTCGTGTGCCAGGCGGCGGACTTGATCCAGGCGAAACCTTTCCTACATTGGGAGGCCCTTTCACTCCATATCAAACCGGAAAAGGGCTGGCAGGTATGTATTTGAGAAGGTTGAGCAGTTTTAACCTGCTACCTCTCTCGGTCGAGAGCCAAAACATCTTCCAAAATATTTGCTACGGTATCATGGCTTACGATTGCAATGTTGATATCGCCTCGAACTGTCGCTTTCTCAACCTTTCGGGCGGCGGTGCTTATGGATTAAGACGTACAGGTGGTATTTTTTCTGTTGATGGGGCATTGAACGGCCCAAATACATTCCGATTTGTCGGCAATGGCCAAGATGCTTTACCTGCGGCCTTTGAAAACTGCGTTTTAGGCATCTACGCCCGTTCAGAGCAAGGAGCGGCGCCTACAAACATAAACATCTCGAACACAAGGATGGAAGGAGTGAGAAACGGCGTTTTTATGGATGCGCTTTACCTAAGCGGGGCTTTTCGCGGCAATGCTACGAATGGAAACTTCTTAGGCATACACCACAACCGCATCAATGCTAGCATGACGGCATTCAATCACAATAGTGTGTATAGCAATGCAGGTATTACATTCGGGGACTATAACCCCACTGTAAGCAACATAGAGATATACAACAACAACGTCCGTGTCAGTTATTTCACTACTGGGGATTTTGAATCTGTTTCAGGTGGCACATTTGGAATTGTCGGATGGGGCCTTTGGCCGGGTTCTGACCCAGGGCCTAACATTATCGAATTGGACATCCACGATAACAGGGTAGAAGTAACAGATATGGCTCAGGCTGGCATTGGCTTGGAACTGCATCCCAACGGTGTCATCCGCAACCAACGCGGCGGAAACGCAGCTGCTGGAAATGGTATCTTTATGAATGGAACAGAGATGTGGGCGGGTATCACGACAATAGAAGGCAACCGGAACCTCATCGCCTGCAACGAAATCACTACCACCGTCCCACCTACTTTCCTCTCCCTGTTGCAATCTCGCTTCCAGACCAACACCGACTACTTTCGCAACACCATGACTGGCCCCGGCGTGGGCGCCCAGTTCAGGGAGATGTGTGACAACGCCCGCTTCCAGTGCAACGAGATGAACAACAACACCGTCGGCCTTTCTTATGTGGAAAATGCGGTGACTGGGCCACAAGGGACAGCAGCAGTAACCTTCGAAAACCGGTGGGTGGGGAATTTCACTACGGGGGCAGAGTTTATTGGGTTTGACCCAACTCCATCTCAGTATTTTACAAGAAATACCAATAATGAGACCCCTCTGTCTCTTTCTGCCCCGCCCAACTGGTTTTTTACCTCCAATCCAACTGCCACAGTAGGCTGCATCTTAGAAAACTGCCCCGCTCCGCCCGGCATGGTGCCGCCAGTGATCGTGACCCGATTGGATGAACAGGTCGCCGCCGACAGCCTGAACTACGGT
Source organism: Saprospiraceae bacterium (assembly GCA_043718855.1). Lineage (GTDB taxonomy): Bacteria > Bacteroidota > Bacteroidia > Chitinophagales > Saprospiraceae > M3007. The sequence continues at coordinate 1,666 of JAYSUY010001092.1, forward strand.
ACACTTTCCCATGCCGCAGAGCAGGAATGGCAACACCGCTACCTGCTCTACCGAAAACTGATAGACTACCCCCAACTGACACAGGGGAATGCACTGGTGCAGGGCTTTGCAGCCGCACCGGGCGATAACATCCCTGCGCTGTGGCAAGCGGAACTGGCCTCGCGCTCGGCGTTGGTGCCTTCGGCTGTGGTGCAAAGTGCCATGACACCCCATCAGCAGGGTACCCAAGCCGCACAGACGCAGTTGCACCTCATTGACTCCCTACTGGCCATCACAGAGGACTCTGCTCAGTTTGTCGCCTTGATCCAGCAACGTGATGTGCAGGATTCTATCCTGAACGTGCTGGCACTGGCGGGCGAGACCCTTGCCACACAGTTCACTGCGCTGCGAGACGCAGCCATTCCGGGCATTTTGAACCAGTTGGTCGCCATTTCGCCCGCCAACGTCTGCGAGGCCAACCTGCGCCGAGCACACGAGATTTACCTGCTCACCGCAGCGGTCGGCGTTTTACCCGACAGCATCGAACTGGCCGACCTGCGCTCCATCGGGGAGCAGTGCCGACCAGTCGGCGGGCCGGGCGTGGCGATAGCGCAGGGCCTCTATCAGAGTTTTACGGGCGAGGCGCTCATCGAAAACTGCGACAGCACGGCCAACCGCAGTGGCGCCCAAACCAGTGTTCAGGGTGCTTTGATGGAAGTGTATCCAAACCCCAATCATGGGGGCTTTGTGGTACAACTTCCCGACACTTATGCGGAGAAAGACGCGCTGCTGCGCATCACCAACGCGTTCGGCACGGAGGTACAAAGCCTGCGCACCGCTGGCCGCACCGCACTTGAAGTGAATCTGGTGAGTCAGCCCAGCGGGGTGTACTTCGTGGTGTTGCGCGACGGGGCTGACACCAGCACCCGCCCGGTTCTCATCCAGCGCTGATTCCTTCCATTTTCTCACCTTGACCCATTGGTGGTGCGGCTCTGCTGCGTCACCAATGGGTTTTATCCTATCCGGCTATGCGCAACTACCTCTGCTGCCTGGGCATCATCTTGTCCTGCATTGGCCCCTGCTTTGCCCAAAAATATGACTACCAATGGATACACGGAGTTTACTATACAGGCTCTGGCGAGTCAAACTTCATTGTTGATTTCAATACTTTCCCGCCATTGGTACGCTCTGTGAATAGTAAATTTTTAGGCCACAAGACAACAGTTTCTATATCTGATGATACAGGCTCTTTTTTATTTTACTCGAATGGATGCCAGATATTTGACCATGATAGCAATGTCGTGGAAGGAGGAGAAGATGTTTTAAACAGCAATTATTATTGCAAGACACTATCCACCGCAGGGATAGCGCAGGGCGCCTTTGCTCTACCAGGTATATTTAATGAAGATAATTACTTCCAATTCGGGCAAGAGTATAAGTATCCTGCGAATAACAACCCCAACGACTGCAATTTTTACAGATTACTTGCGCATACACTTGACATGGCTGCCAATCAAGGCTCAGGCAAAGTGACTGAAAAGAACCAACTACTCATGGAAGGCTGCTTCCAAGTCGCTTCTGCCAACCGCCACGCCAACGGGCGCGATTGGTGGCTGTTGGTAGGGGACAACCGAGAGCAGAAGTTTTACCGCTGGCTGCTCACACCTTCGGGCATCGAAGGCCCCTGGACACAGGAAATCGCCAACCCGACGCTGGACGGCTACTGGTTTTGTGGCTGGACGGAGTTCTCGCCCGATGGGGAACAGTACATCATCAACGCCTGCCGCACGGGCGCAGCCCTGTACGACTTCGACCGCTGTACTGGCCTGCTCTCTGGCCCTACTTTTTTGAGCAGAACCACGACTGGCTCCACTTGGTGGAATTACGGAGCGGCCTTCTCGCCCGATGGCCGATTTCTCTACACCACTGACGGGGGCAGCAAGCGGCTCTGGCAATACGACCTCACTGCCAGCGACATAGAGGGTTCCAAAGAAGTCGTGGCTCTATTTGATAACTTTGTGGACACCACGCAGCGGCCCACACTATTCACTTACTTCCAGAACGGCCCTGACGGCAAACTCTACATCTGGGCGGGCGACTCGTACTATATGCACATCATCCACTGGCCCAACCGAAAAGGAGTGGACTGCCAGATGGAGCAACGCGCCATCCAACTGCCCAAGATGGCTTTTGCGGCCAATATCTACTACCCCCACTACCGCCTCGGCCCCCTCGACAACTCCTCCTGTGACACCCTCGGCCTCAACAACCTGCCCCACGCCGAGTACCGCTACGACCTCAGCGACAGCACCCAGGCGCTGGCCTTGCAGTTCACCGATGTATCGTGGTACGAGCCGACGGTTTGGCACTGGGACTTTGGAGACCCAGCCAGCGGCAGCAGCAACGCCAGTACCGAGCAGAACCCTGTGCATACCTTCTCCAAATCAGGCACTTACGAGGTCTGCCTCATCGCCAGCAACCAGTATGCTGCCGACACCATCTGCAAGCAGGTGAAGGTGGGCATCAGCAGCGCGTACACCCTGCCCGCCCTCCCGCAAGCCCAGGTGCTGCCCAACCCCGTCACCGACTTGCTCAGCATCCGTCTGCCCGCCCTGCTGCCCGGCCACCCGCTGCTCTTCGCGCTCTCGGATGCCTACGGGCGCACGGTGCGCGAGGCGGGCATCTCGGATTTTGAAACAACGGTAGACGTGGCGGGCCTACCAGCGGGGATGTACTTTTGGCGGGTGAGTGTGCGAGGGGAGGTCTTGCAGGCAGGAAAAATCATCAAAACCCAATAAGTTTCGGATGCTTTTTTGACATTTGCCGCCTTGTCGTTGCGCTGCTCTTGGCAATAGGGTACTTGCGAAACACGACAACAATGGGACACGGATTGGACGGACTGAACAGATTAGGACGGGTTTCCTCAAAAAATCTGTTTTTATCCGTCCAATCCGTCCAATCCGTATCCCATTGTTGTCGTGTGCGGGCGTTTCGCAAGAGGTCTGATGACGAAAATGACGGCCCTCCTTCGTGCTGCGCACTTCGGCGGGTTAAAAATGACGAAAATGACGAAATCCCCTTCCCTCCTCAACGCCGCCGTCGTAGTGGCCGCTCTCGGTTACTTCGTGGACATCTACGACCTATTGCTGTTCGGCTTTGTGCGGCAAAAAAGTCTGCTGAGCCTCGGTTTTTCACCCGAACAAGCCTTCGATATCGGCCTTTCGCTACAAAACTGGCAGATGTTCGGGATGCTGGTGGGCGGCATCCTGTGGGGTGTGCTGGGCGACAAGCGGGGGAGGGTGCAGGTGCTGTACTTTTCCATCGCGCTGTACTCCATCGCCAACGTACTCAACGGATTTGCAACGGGTTATGCCGACTACGCGCTTTTTCGGTTCATCGCGGGCGTAGGCTTGGCGGGTGAGTTGGGCGCGGGCATAACGCTGGTGGCGGAGGTGCTGCCGAAGGCAAAGCGCGGCCTCGGCACCATGTTGGTGGCCACCATCGGGCTATCGGGCGCACTGCTGGCTTGGGTGATCGAGCACAACTTCGAGTGGCGCACTTGCTACTTTATCGGCGGGGGGCTGGGAGCCTTGCTGCTCGTGCTGCGGGTGAGCGTGGCGGAGTCCGGCATTTTCAAAAAAACGCAGAGTCAGGCGCACGTCAGCAGGGGCAATTTTTTCTCGCTGTTCACCAATCGAGAGCGGTTTGTGCGGTTCATGCGCTGTATTTTCATTGGCACATCCACTTGGTTTGTGGTCGGGGTACTGGTGTTTTTCTCTCCTGAGTTTGGCAAGATCAAAGGCTTGGAGGGCATCAAAGCCAGCAACGCGATTGCGATTTGCTACGTCGGCCTGATTCTGGGCGACATCGCGTCGGGTCTGCTCAGCCAATACCTCCGTAGTCGCTTGAAAGTGATGGCTACCTTCCTCTCACTCAACGTGTTGGCTGTTACATACTACCTCACGGCGGATTTCGCGACAGCCAATGCGTTCTATTTTTCGCACTTCCTGTTGGGCTTCTCGGTCGGATTTTGGGTGATTTTTGTCACCATCGGCGCGGAGCAATTTGGCACCAACCTGCGCTCAACAGTGGCCACGTCTGTGCCCAACTTCGCTCGGGGGATGCAGGTGCCGATCAACGAATCCTTCAAGTACCTCAAAGGCGCGGCGGTGACCGGCAGCGTCATCTCGGCGGCTTGGATCGTGGGCGCGGTGTGCCTCACCATCGCCTTCGTCGCGCTGATCGGGATGAAGGAGACGTTTGACAAAGACTTGGACTACGTAGAGGAGTAGGGCAAGGGGCAAGGGGCAAAAAGGGCAAAAGGCAAGGGGCAAGGGGCAAGTGGCAAGTGGCAAAAAACTAAGTGTACACCATGAGGCGACATCACGATTTTTGCCTTTTGCCTTTTTTGCCCTTTGCCCTTTGCCCCTTGCCCCTTGCCCTTACCCTGCTTGAAACGTCCGCATACTGATGCCGCCGAAGGTCACTTCCTCATAAGTCTGGCGGATTTCCTCTTTTTCAGAAGCCAAACCGAGCGTGTAGAGCAGCGGAATGTAATGGTCGGGCGTAGGCACTGAGAGGCGGCCCGCTTCGCCCAGCGTCTCGTACTGGAGCAGGCTTTTGAAGTCGCCTGCCACGAGTTTTTCTTTCACCCATTCGTCGAATTGTATAGCCCAATCGAAGGGCTTAGGGTCGTTGCGCTGGAAATTGCCCATGCTCAGGGGCAGGTTGTGTACGATGTTGCCGCTGCCGATTACCAGCACCCCTTTTTCGCGTAGCGATTGCAGTTGGCGGGCCAAATCGAAGTGGTATTGCATGGGCTGGTGATAATCAATGCTCATCTGGAACACCGGAATGTTGGCTTCTGGGAAGAGATGCAGGAGGATCGCCCATGCGCCGTGATCCAGTCCCCAATCGGTGGTTTCATGGAGCAGTGGGCTGAGGGCGGCAGCCGATTTGGCTACTTCTGGCGAGCCGGGAGCCGGGTACTGTGCATCAAAAAGTTCTTGCGGAAAGCCGCCGAAGTCATGAATGGTCTCCGGCTTAGGGCTGATGTTGACAAAACTTCCACGCGTGAGCCAGTGTGCTGACACGACCAAAATGGCCGCTGGCTCCTTTCCGTTTTCCTTAAAACTTTGCCCCAACTGCCGCAGGCTACGAGTGAATGGATTGTCTTCCAATGCATTGGTGGGGCTGCCATGTCCCACGAACAACACGGGCATTCTGGCAGTGGCGGGCAGCGATTCTACCATCTTGGAGAGGTCTTGGACTTTCATTTTGCAGGAGGCTAATGGCAACAGAGCCAATGTTTTGAGAAAGGAAAGGCGGTTCATAGAAACTTAGGTGTCAAAAAGAATAGCATTGAAACACTTAAATCTGGATAGGGTTTTACCGCCAAAATCCATCTATCATACAGCCTCGATGCTGCCCAATTTGATGCATTGAAATCGTTGTTGTAACCTTGCACCACAACGTCGATCTGGGTGTGACCTGCTCCCAAGTAATCTCCCGACCAGACGTACGGCACAGGCTCTCCGGGGTTTTGCGAAAGTCCTATCATACTCGCCATTTTTACAATTTTCTGAAAAACAGAAGTTGCACCCAGCATACCGCGCCACAACTAAATTCTAAATTCCTACAATGTTCTACGAATTCAACGGCTTCCGCCCCATCGCCCACGAAAGCAGTTTCATCCATCCGCAAGCCACCGTCACCGGCAACGTCATCATCGGGCGCGACGTGTACATCGGGCCGGGCGCGGCCATCCGGGGCGACTGGGGGCAAATCATCATCGAAGACGGTTGCAACGTGCAGGAGAACTGCACCATCCACATG
>JAYSUY010001093.1:0-2692 GCA_043718855.1 Saprospiraceae bacterium
CCAGCACCGAACTTCACCAACTCTGCGACCTCCAGCCCGGCACTTACACCATCGTCGTGTTTGCCAACGACAGCCACGAAAACCTGACCCTCACCCCCCGGCTCCACGTGGACCGAGTGGGCACTTCGCGCTTCGATTTTGTTCGCAACGCCTACGACTTCGGCCTCCAAGCCTTCGACAACACCTGGCGAAACGGCCGCCCCGGCGATGTACACCCGGTGAACGCCGCCCTGCCGCCTTCGCACGACATTTTTTTCTGCACCACTGGGGCCTTCCCGACCGACCCCTTCGTGGATTCCTGCAACCGCCGGGTGTACCCCAACCTCTACCCGCCCGTGCCAAACCAGGTGCAGATGCCCGCTCAGCCCGGCGACATCTACCCGCAGCGCAACCTCTGGTACACCTTCCAACTCAGCGGCATCGGCACGGCGGAAATCAGGATTGACCACCCCACCAGCGTGAGCAACCACCCCACGATGGCGATTTATCGCGCCAACGTGGACGGCCAAATTCCCTTCGCGCAAATTGTCGCCAACCTCGGCGGCAGCGACGTGGCGATGGCCGCCGGCCTCACGCTCGTCACCGAAAACATCGGCAGCGTCTCTCCCACCACCTGCGGCATCAGCCACAACACTTTCGTCACGGTCAGAAAAGATTTCTGCTTCCCCGACACCGTGCGCTACTACATCGTGCTGAGTTTGGACAATGTGCTCCCTGACCTACCAGTCGACCTCAGCATCCGCTACACCGGCACACCCACGCCCGGTGCGCCCTACGACCACTTCCCGCAAGCCAACCTCATCAACAACTTCGGCCAAACTGCACCGCCCTACACCCCCAACCCGCTTGGCCCAGGCACCTTCGTGAGTGTGCCGTTCCGAATGCCCTGCTACACCAAGGAAGCGACCGATCCGGTGGCCAATTTCGTGTACGGCCTCATCGGTCACACGGTGTGGTATAAATTTGAGACATCAGTAACTGGAAAAATCCGTTTTGCGGTGGAAAAAAATGGCTTGGCGAGCAGCCGCACCGATCCCAGCACTTGGAGCCTTTTTCTCTACCCGGCCAATGCCAACGGAAGTCAGCCCGTTGCTACACAGAGCATTACAACAAACACTTACTTTTCTTTTTCTGCTGGAAACACGACTGGGCACAACTGGGACGAGGCTTGCGTCAGCCCCGGCTCCTACTACATTTTATTGACGGACTACGGCACCACGTTCGACCTCAATTCTGAGTGGCGGCTCGTGCTCTGGCTCCTCGACCAGCCCGGCGACCACTGTACCACCGCCGTGCCGCTCAGCCTCCCCCAAGCGGGTGCGGCCTCTGCCAAAGCAGTCGTCGACTGCCACACGATGGGCGGCGATGTCGGCGAAAACGGCACCAATCTGGGCTGCCTCCCCAACCCCAATATCCACCAGTCCACCTTCTTCAAAGTCACCGTCAACGGCACCCTCAAGCAGGATGTGACCTTCGAAATCAAGGACAGCACGAGCATCAGCCAACCCGTCCCTTGGCGCATCCTCGGCGGGCCAGACTGCACCAAACTGGTGTCGGGCGCGTGCAGCCAAAATGAAAACAATATTCTCACCCTCAATTGTTTGAGTCCGGGAGATTATTACGTTCAGGTATTCGTGTGGACTTCTGCCACTGGCCACCTCACACTCAAAACCAGCAGCAAAATCTCGCCTGACCAGGACTGTGTACCCACCTTCGCGCTCAAGGCCGACTTTGCCTACACCGCCGAGTGCGATAGTATTTTTTTCTTCAACCAGTCCAACACGCCCGTCCCCGACGCGGTGCTGACTTGGTCGTTTCCGCCCAGCCTGAGCAGTACCCAGACCGATCCCGCCATCGCCTTGCCGCCCGGCGCGAAGGATTCCATCTTGGTCAAACTGGTGGTCAGCAGTGTCGAATTCAACCTACGCGACTCCATTAGCAAGTGGGTGAAACTCGACCTCGCCAGCCCCACGCGCAGCTTCGCTGCTTCCACTTGCGAAGGCAAGCCATTTCTTTTTTATGGAAAAATGCTCACCACATCTGACGTTTATGTGGAGAAAAAACCGCTCTCCACAGGCTGCGACAGCATCATCACCCTGACCCTCGACGTGTGGCCCGCGCCGAAAAAAACCGCCTCCGCCAGCATCTGCGCAGGCGAAATCTATGTCTTCGGCACCCAGACGCTCACCCAAGCCGACACCTACACGGAGACGTTTCCGATAGCGCACGGCTGCGACAGCACCGTGACGCTCACGCTCGCGGTTTTCCCTAAAAAGCAAACTGCCCTCGCCCGCAGCACCTGCCACAGCGACTCCGCCGGGGTCAAAACTATCCTCCTGAAAACCCATCACGGCTGTGATTCCACCGTCACGGTCACCACCACCTTCCAGCCCATCGTGCCGACCCAGACTGTGACTCAAAAAACCACCTGCGACCCAGCCGCCGTCGGCAGCAGCACGGTGGAGGTGAAAAATGCGGAGGGCTGTGTGGTGGAACTCAACATCACGCAGACCGCGCTCGCGCCGCTGGCGGGCGACACCATCCCGACCTCCGCCACGACCTGCAACCCTGACTCTACGGGCATTTTTTTCCTCAAAAAACTGACCGCTGAGGGCTGTGACTACTGGCAAAAACTGACCAAAACCTTCCAGCCCATCGTGCCTACCCAGACCGTGACCACAAAAACCACCTG
>JAYSUY010001094.1:0-7468 GCA_043718855.1 Saprospiraceae bacterium
TAGGGCGCGGCACTTGTAAGTGCCGCGCCCTGTTTTTATCCACCTAGAAAATCTTCCCTACTTGTACCGCCGCCGCACCAACTTAATAAACCCCTTGGCAGTCTCCACACGCTTGGCATCTAACCAGCCGAATCGCGTCACACAGTTCTGCTGCAAGTAACCCTTGGCTTCGCCCATGTTGGCGCAGGTGTTGAGTGCGTTGAGCGCAGCGTCGAATGCTTGGCCGTCGCCAGCAAACAGTTCACGGGTGAGCAGCAGGCGGTCATTGAGCGCAATGGCCTTGCGCAGGTCGGCGATGGGCAGTTCTGATAATTTCTCTGATAATTCTTTGGCTTGTTTCTCCTCGAAGAGCGCCTCTGCTTCGGGGCTGACATAGGTTTGGCCGACCGGTGCGGCTGGCGGCGCGGCAATCGGTGCCGGTGACTCTGGAGCAGGTGCAACGATTGGCACAGGCTGCTCGATCACTGGCGGTGGCGGAGGAGGTGCCACAACGACTGGTGCGGAAGGTTCGACTACTGGAGGTGGAGGTGCTGGTGCCATAACGACAGGCGGCGGGGGCGGTGGAGCAGGGGCAGGAGCCTCCTCTTGTACCGGCCGAGCAGCCACAGGCTTCCGCACTGGGGCAGGTTCATGCCTGTGAGCATGGGCCACCGCAGGAGTTTCTGACAGCACAGCATCGTACAATTCTCGGATGTACGACAGCACGATGTCCACATCAATGCGGGCAATGTTTTCGGGGTCATTGCTCATGCGAGCGTACTCACGGCTCAGTTTGTCGAGGTAAATTTTTGTTTTCAGCAAATCCATATCGTTGTCGTTGCAGGTTGGTGAGTGCCTGTTTTCAGGGGGCGAATTTCAAAAAATATCCGCCCGCGAAGCGGCTTCGCGTGTTTTTTTCTGAAAATATGTTGGTAGCACGGCTCAGCCGTGCGCTCTTGCGATGCCAATAAAAAAATGGGGATATCAGATAAAAGGCTGTTCAGGCGGAAGTTTGACTCAAAAAAAAGGCAGAGCGTGGAAGGAACAGGGCCTGTACGTCATGGCCCCCGCTACCTTCCACCCTCTGCCTGTTACCTTTTTTTATACCAACTCCATCTCAATCTGCCGCTTCGCCAAGTCGGCTGCGAGAATGCGCACCTGCACCCGGTCGCCCATTTTGATCTCGCGTTTGTATCGGCGGCCAACGGCGCGGAGGTTGCCCTCTTGGAGGGTGTAGGTGTCGTCCAAGTGTCGAAATTCGACCAAACCTTCGGCTTTTGACTCTGGCAATTCTACAAAAAAACCGCGCTCGATCATGCCGCTCACCACGCCGTCCATCACCTCCCCGACGCGCGAGCGGATGAACTCCACCTGTTTGTACTTGATGCTTTCGCGCTCCGCGTCAGCGGCTTTGCGCTCTTGAGCGCTGATGTGCTTGCACTGCGTTTCGAGTTTTTCCTTGTCCATACGGTCGGTACGGCCATCTAAGTTGCGCTCCAGAATGCGGTGCGCCAGCACGTCGGAGTAGCGACGGATGGGGGAGGTGAAGTGGGTATAGTGCGAGAAGCCCAGCCCGTAGTGGCCGATGTTTTTGCTGGTATAAATCGCCTTCGCCATCGTGCGGATGGCGAGCGGTTCCAGCAGTTTGAGCCGCTCGTCGGTGCGGGCTTTTTTCATCAACTCGTTGAACGACTGGGCAATCTGCTTGGGCGTGTCCACCAGCATTTTGACCCCCAGTTCGGCAGCAAAGCGTGAAAAATCTGCCACCTTATCCATGTTTGGCAGGTCGTGAACGCGGTATACGAACGGCACCTCCTGTGCGGCTTCTCCTTTTTTGTCCATAAAAAATGCTACCTCCTTGTTCGCCAACAGCATGAAATCCTCGATGAGCAGGTGGGCTTCCTTTCGGTCTTTGACGTAAGCCTCGAGCGGGGTGCCGTCGGGCGCGAGTCGGAAGCGCACCTCGTCGGTCTCGAAGCCGATGGCCCCGTTTTTTTCGCGCTCCTTGCGCATCTTGGTGGCCAGACGTTGGAGGTTTTTTATAGCCCAAATCAGTTGCTCCGCATTGGCGGGTTCGGTAGGATGTACTTCGGCAACGACGGGCGCAGCAGAGCGTTTTTTGGAAGTCTTTTTTCCCGAAACGGGTTCTTGTGGAGCGGGTGCGGCTACTTCTGGGAGTGGGTCGCCCTCTTTTTTAGCCACCAAACTGAACGGCACGGGCTTGCCTTCCAGCACCATCTGTGCGCCTTCGTAGGCGAAGCGGTGGGCAGAGTGGATCACCGTTTTGCCAAACCACCGCGACACGATGTTGCCTTTTTTGTCAAAAACGAACACCGCCGAAAAGGTCAGACGGTCTTCGTGTGGCACCAACGAGCAGAGGTTGTTGGAGAGTTGCTCTGGCAGCATCGGACATACCCGGTCCACGAGGTACACCGACGTGCTGCGCTGGTAGGCTTCGCGGTCCATCGCCGAGTCGGGCTTGAGGTAGTGCGTCACGTCGGCGATGTGTACGCCCACTTCGATGTTGCCGTCTTCCAGTTCGCAGATGCTCAGGGCATCGTCGAAATCTTTGGCATCTTCGGGGTCAATCGTGAACGTCAGCACGTCGCGAAAGTCGCGGCGGCGGGCTATTTCTTGTTCAGAAATGACCTCCGGGACGCGCTTGGCTTCGGCTTCGGCTTCCTCGGAGTGCGAAAGTTCGAAACCTTGGCCGATCAGGATTTTCTGCATCTCGAAGTTATTGCCGCCCACTTTGCCGAGGTTCTGGGTCACTTTGCCCACTGGCACACGGCCCTTGCCTTCCTGCCAATCGGTGACGCGCACCACCACTTTGTCGCCATCGGTGGCTTCGCCACAGGCTTCGAGGGGGATGTAGATGTCGGTCGGCACGTTGGGGTTGTCGGGCAAAAACAGGGCGTACTTGCGGTTGAGGCGCAGGGTGCCGATAAAAAACTCGTTGACCCGCTGGAGCACAGCCACCACTTCGCCTTCGGGCTTGCGTTGCGGCGCACCCCGACGACCGCGCTGCGGAGGTGGAGGGGGGAACATCAGCACCCGCACAGTATCGCCATTGAGCGCACCGTTGACGTATTTCTGAGGGATGTACACATCGGAATCGAGCAACTCGCTGACGATGTAAGCCGCGCCAGTGCGGGTCATGTCCACGCGGCCTTCGATAAATTTGCGTGCTTTGTCGGGAGGCGGTTGACGGCTAAAGCCCGCCTTCGACAACCCAGCCTTCGTTGAAACTTCGGCGGGTAAATCGGCGGGTAAAGTGGAGGGTTTGTCACTTTCGGTGCGTTGAAATTTTTCGACGCGTGAGTTTGCAGCCTTGCGGCTCAGCGGCTTGGGAGCCGCTTCGGTTTCGGCATCCTCTACGATGAATCGCTGGAGCGCGATGCCGAACTTGTTTTCCGCAACTTCTACGACGGAACCCATCTGCACCAACTGGCGCAGGGCGTGTTCGGCGGAGTCCGAATTGTTCTCCACATGAAGTTGGTCAGTGATCTGTCGCGGCGCGAATTGCTTTCGAGGATTGGAAAGCAGGAATTTGAGGATTTGGATTTGCAGGTCTTGAGCGGTCAACTTTTTGCCGCCACTTTTTTTATGCTTGGTCATGCTAAACTGGGTGTGAAGCCTCTTCGGGAATGTCGGCGGGGAGCCGACACGGCTGTGGTACAGCGCAAAGGTCAGAAGGTTTCACGAGGGTAATTGATTGAAAATGAAAATTTTGTTTAAAAAATGAAGTCTCGTTTTCGAGACTTCATTTTGCCCAAACAGCGATATGGCGGTAAAAGTTGCTGTGTGCATAGATTGAGGCCACATCTGCCTTTGGCACAAGTTTGTACCGAATCTCTACTTTTGTGCCGTCGGGCGAGTGGCCCGACAACTCATCAGCCTAACTACTTCAACAAAAATATGCGTTTCCGAATCCACCAAGAAGGCCGCTCTCTGCTCGTCGCATCGGCCTTGTTGCTCCTGTTCCTGAATTTTGCTGTCTGGAAATTTCTCCCCATCGCTTTTTGGCCCGTGCTGCTGCTTTCACTGGTACTGTACGGCATTATCCTCCAGTTTTTTCGCAACCCAGTGCGGGAGGTCATGTTGGCCGATCAAAACGTGATCTTCGCCCCGGCAGATGGTCGGGTTTGCGTCATCGAGGAGGTGACAGAGACCGAATACTTCCACGACAAGCGCCTACAGGTTTCCATCTTCATGTCGCCGTTCAACGTCCACGTCAACCGCAACCCGGTGAGCGGCATGATCAACTACTTTCGCTACCACCCCGGCAAATACTTGGTGGCGTGGCACCCGAAAAGCAGCACGGAAAACGAGCGTACTACGGTCGTGTACGGCCTCGGCGAATCCGAAATCCTGATGCGGCAGATCGCTGGTGCGCTGGCCAAGCGCATCAAGTGGTACATCGGCGAAGGCGACGAAGTGGAACAAGGCCGCGACATGGGCTTCATCAAATTTGGCTCGCGGGTGGATTTGTACCTGCCACTGGATGCCAAAATCGAGGTAACGATGAACCAGCAGGTGAAGGGAAACAAGACGGTGATCGCACGGCTTTGAGGGCCTTAACTTCACCTTAAGCCAGAAGGGATGAAACCAAACACAACCCTTCCCGTCTAAAACCCGTTTTCTACTTCACACTAAAACACAATCACACATGACACGTCCATTTTTTGTAAAATCCTTTTTTGCTGCACTTCTCCTCGCTTTTGCCACCCTGTCGCTCAACGCACAGACCGAGGCGGCACCAGTTAAAAGGCCGAAGCCAGCCACGACCGAGGGCGTTAAGCCAGCGACATCTGCTCGCCCAGAGCAGGAGCGCGGCGAGAACTATGCCAAGGAACTGAACCTTACGGAGGAGCAAAAGGCCAAATTCAAAAAGGCCGATGAAGACTTCGCCGCTCAGCGCAAGGCCAAAAAAGCCGCTAACAAAGAAGAGTCTGAGGCGATGCGCCAAGCCCGCAACAAAGCGCACCGCGAAGTCCTCAATGCAGACCAACTGAAAAAGTACGATGAGATGGAGGCAAAAAAAGCGGCCCGCCGTGCAGCGAACGAGCAGAAAAGGGCCGAGATGAAAGAGGCTAAAAAAGGAGAAAAGGCAGCAAAGAAAGGCGAGAAGGCCGAAAAAAAGGCCATCAAGGAGGAGTTGAAGAAGCAGTAGGTTTGTCCCCATGAAAACCCTCCGACTTACCTGGCGATTCCTTTTTTTTGTGGTGTACACCTCAAGGATTGTCGCCGAAATCTGGTTGCGCAAAACACTTTTTAGGGCCGATATGCGCATGGCCATGCAAATACGCCGACGTTGGGCCCAGCACTTGCTGTCCAACGTCGGCGTTCGTTTGTCCGTGCAGGGCCAGCCGCCCAACTTCCCTTGTCTGCTGGTGGCCAACCACCGCTCCTACCTCGATCCCATCCTGTTGCTTTGCCATGTGGACGGCTACCCAGTGGCGAAGGCCGAACTGGCCTCTTGGCCAATCATCGGTAAGGGCGCACGGCTGGCGGGCATCCTCTACTTGCGGCGCGAGCACGGCGGCAGCCGCGCCAGTATTCTGAAACTGATGAGCGAAAAAATGTCGAAGGGCTTCCCGATCATCATCTTCCCTGAAGGCACTACGTCTGGCCTGCCGGGTACCTTGCCGTTCAAAAAAGGCGGCTACCAGTTGGCCGTGCGCGATGCCATTCCAGTGGTGCCAGTGGCTATTTCGTTCACTGATCGACTGGATTTTTGGATTGAGCAAGAGTCGTTTTTGAGCCACGCCAAGCGGCGATTTCGGGAGAAAAATATCTGCGTGACCCTGCATTACGGGCCGACGATGGAAAGCGGCGATGTGGAACATCTCATGGCAGAATCGAAGGCTTGGATCGAAGCAAAATTGACTTGTGATGGTGATGGGAAGGATTTGGTGATTTGGTGATCCCGAAACAAACCGAGGCATACCAGAATGCCCAAACAGTTGCGCCTCAAATCACCGAATCACCCAATATACAACTACACAACATGAAAAACCTACGCGGACTTTACCGCCTCTTGCTATTTGCCTTATCGGCCAGCCTGCTCATTTGCCGCATCCTGTTGCTGAGCCTCGTGTTTGGCACCGATATCAGGCGGTTCATGCGCCTCCGACAGCGGTGGCTGCGGTGGCTGCTGCCTCGGTTGGGGGTACAGCTGCATACGCGGGGTACTCCTCCTGATTTTCCCTGTATCATCATGGGCAACCACCGCTCCTACCTCGATCCGGTGGTGATGTCTGCGGTGCTGCTGGCCTACCCGGTATCTAAAGCCGAGGTGTCCAATTGGCCCATCATCGGGTATGGTTCACGGATCAGCGGTGTGCTGTACCTAAAACGAGAAAGCACGACCAGCCGCAAGCGCACCCTGAGCGGCATCGCCGAAAAACTGCGCGAAGGCTTCCCGATCATCCTATTCCCCGAAGGCACTTCGCACAGCGAGCCGACGACCATCGCGTTCAAGCCGGGCAGTTTTTTGCTGGCCGCCGAGGCAGGCTTTCCGGTGGTGCCAGTGGCGGTAGAGTACCGCTCACCACAGGATTACTGGGTGGGCAGCGACACATTTTTGCCGCATTTCCTGCGCCGTTTTGGAGAGAAAGAAATGCACGTTTACCTGCATTTTGGCCCAAAAATCGAAAGTGCGGACGGTTTGGAGATGCTCGCCGAGACCCGCGCTTGGGTGGATGCGGAACTCCGAGACATCCAAGCCAGTTTCATTGGCCAACGGCAGTGATTTTTTGAAAAGCCCCAGTAGGATTTTGAAAAGTGTGGCAGGTGGCTACCTTTGCCGCCGTTATCAGCAGCATGGCTCCGTAGTTCAACGGATAGAATATAGGTTTCCGGAACCTAGGATATGGGTTCGATTCCCGTCGGGGCTACAGCAAGTTTCAAGTAAAAACCCCGTCTCGGCGTATGTCGAGGCGGGGTTTTTTACTTTTATCTGTTGCATCGCCCGCATCACCCGATTGCTCACCGTTTCACCAACCGGTACTGCACCCCCATCGCGGTCTCCATCGAGTCTACACGGAATTTGGATTTCAGGAAATGTGTGCCGCGTATCGAGTCCTGCTTCATCCCATCGAGCAGGGTCAGCCAGTTGTACTCCCCTACGGTCACACTGTCGATCAGTGCAAACTCCAGCGTCGTTCGGGAGAAGGTTGCGCCCGTCCAATTGCTTTTTTGAAGTTGGGTTTTGTTGAAATGCGCACCGTTCAGGTTTGCCCCGTTCAGCGTTGCCCGGCTCAGGTCGGCCCCAGCGAAGTTGGCTCGACTCAGGTCGGCGAAGGCCAGGTTCACGTTGCGCATCTGCGTTTGGCGCAAGCGAGCATCGCGCAAGGCAGCGCGTGGCATGATCGCATCGTTCATTTCTGCGCCACTCAGGTTGGCGCTGCTCAGGTCAGCATCGTCGAGTATCGCGCCGTTCAGGTTGGCGTTGGCGAGGTTGATACCAGCGAAATATTCGCCCGAA
>JAYSUY010001095.1:0-7457 GCA_043718855.1 Saprospiraceae bacterium
CAATTGCCCCGTACTGCCAACCTTGCTTATTAGCGTTGAACAGTGAATTTAGTCCTGTAAATGGGTTGCCCTTTGTCAGAAAGCATCAGGAAGTAAACCCCAACAGGCAACTGGCTTACTTCGAGGGTGCATTGGTTTTGCAGTGGCTGCATCTGCTTTTTCATCAGAGGTTTGCCAAAAATATCATACACCGTCAGATGGGCATCCGCCCCTTCCGAAAGCAAAGGCCAGAACACCGACAGCATCGAAGTAGCGGGTACTGGAAACACGAGAAGCGCTTGATCATGAGAACTCGTCTCTTCTACAGTCGGTCTGCTGCGCGGTTCTATCGGCTGGATCGGGTCGGGGTAGAAGCGGCGATCTTTCAACACGCCCAGTATGCCCCGTGCATACTCCCGAACGGGGGAGCCGCTTTCTGCTATTTGGGTCAGGTAGGCTTCCTGACTTGCCGACAGCAGGAAAGAATCGGGCTGCTGAAGCCGCTGGATGTTGATGGTCTGGATATCGCGGAACGCAGCATCCTCGTCGTTCTGAACGGGCAACTGGTTGAGCCAGAGCGCAGCGTTGGCATAATCCTGTCGGCCCATGCGCAAGCCAAAAATGGCCCAGTCTGCTGCTTTGGATTGTTCTCCGGCCAAAAGACCCTCTGCGGTTGCGAATTGGTCGTTTGCCAATGCTTGGCCGACCAAGTACCGAAGTATGGCATCCTTTTCCTGCAAGCTGCGGTAGTAGGCATCGCGGGCAGCAGTATCGGTGGCGATGGAGGGGAAGAGCTGTTGCAGCGTTGTGCGTCGGGTGTCCAAGTCGCCTGGTGTCGGGTTGGGCAGGCCTTCTGGTAGGCCGCCGTACATATCACAAGGTACCCCTGCTCCTTGTTTAGGGGTACCAACCTTTGAATAAACCCCCGGATTCAACGGCTCCGGCTCACACAGGGCTGGCGGCTCTCCGCTCTGATAAAAGTAAGTGAAGTGGTCGGTGCTGGCAAAGCCCCAAGTGTAAATGTCGAACTGGGTGTCGGGGTCAGAGAAGCAGTTTTCAGCGGGCGCGCCTACTGCGCCCTGCGTAGCCCGGACAGCGCCCCTCGCGGGGACGTTGAATATCGAAGGAACCAGGGCAACGTCCAAAGCTCCGGCATTCATCTCGAATTCATTGGCCAAGAACTGCATCTGTTTGTTGTCGCCGACGACCAGCACCCCGAAGCCCGCCCCATTCTGGAATCGGTTGCAGCCTACAAAGTTTTGGTTGTTCAAGTTGTTGTATCCAGTATTGACAAAACCGCCGCCCGCTCCTACCCCGGTCAGCAAGTTGCCCGCGACGGTGAAGTTGCTGGGGCCAGTCACCAGCACGCCGTATTCTCCACCAGTGAAGTTGTTGTTGACCACGTTCAGCGCGAAAAGGCCGTTGGAGTACGGCTCGAAAAAACCCGTAGCAAGCGAGGCATTGATGTGGTATTGGTTGCCCGTGAAGGTGTTCTCACTGGCATTGTCGGCACCTATCACGATGGGATTGAGCAGAGACATCGGGAAGGTCGAAAAAGAGGATATGCCCGTTTCGTTGGCTTCAAACTTGTTGTCGTTCACCACCTTAATCGGCGCGTCGGCATTCCGTATCCCTTCAAAATCCATGTTGATGAACGTGCAGTTCTCAAACTCAATCCCGTCCGTGCCTTCGATCTTTACACCCTCCGTGTTTGCGAAGGCATCGCCGACTTCCTCAAAAGTCACGTTGGAAAGGCGACTTTTGTTTTTGCCGTCGCCCGTAGTAGACTTGTACGGCGCAAAAACCATCCCCTTCCGGTTGTTCCGGAACACCACCTTGCCCGTCGTGCCTTTGGCCCACACCAACCCGCCATTGTAGGCCGAGGCGTTGTCTCCGGCCCAAACGCCCGTTTCTGCCCACTCGATCCTGCAATTGTCCAAGCAGACAATCCCCGCTTGGCTGGGCGTGTTCAACGCTGCGTTGTGCAGAGGCTGTGGGTTTTTGCTGTTGCCGAGCACCTGTACTCCCGCCCAGTCGGGCGCGCCGCAGCCGCGTGTGAGCACGCCCCCGATGCCGACCACCAAGCGGGCGTTGCGCCCCACCAATATCTTTTTCCCCTGCCGCATCCCGATTTTGGCTTTTACGGTCAGTTCCGCTTTGGAGTGTACGATGATGTCGCCGGGCATATCCCTGTCCGTGTCGTACACCGTGTTCTCCCAGATGTGGATGTTGGCATCCGGGCAACTGCACGGAGGTACTGCGGGGGTGATGTAGGCGACAATAAAATCAGCGAGTACCCTCACATTGGCCTCAACGCTGGGATAATTGCCCCTCGGGCAGCCGCCCCAACTGGTCACTCCGACCAACATTGTTGGCCCATCACTCAGAGAAACAACCGCCGGCCCGCCGCTATCTCTTTGACCAGCGGCTACTCCGGGCGCATACAGAGGCAACATGACCTCTGTCACAGAGTTGGGGATGCCGACATTGCACATATTGAGGGTATTGTTCAACATCAAACTGGCTTCCGTCCGGCTGATGACGGGGATAGTGGCACCTCTTAGGATTGCCGACCCACAACATCCATTTTCAGTATCGCCCCAACCTGTTACAAAAACGGGCGTACCAACGGCAATATCAGATTCGCTTGTATTTTGGAGGGTAGCGTATGGAATGGGCTGAACGCTCTCATTGAAGCACAGCGGCTGGGCCAGCCGGAGCAGTGCCATGTCGCTACTCAGAGGTATACTTCCTGGCATATGGTCAGGGTGTTCGATTATTTCCACTACCCCTACCCGTTGGCCTACTGCGTTGTTGGTTTGGTCTGTAGCACCTGCATGCACGGTGATTGAAGTAGCTAGGGGTATGCAATGGGCTGCGGTCAGTATCCAAAGGGCATTCAAGATGGTGCCCCCGCAAAAATGTTCCCCGTTCTCATTTTCCAAAGAAACCTGCCAAGGGGCTTGAGTGATTTCAATTTGCGAACCTCCAATGATGTCCTGCGCTTTTGATGGAACGGCAAAAGCCAGCAGGAGCAGCAGCGCAAAAAACCTTGCGGTCAGTTGATTCAGGTATGCGGTCAAGTGTTTCATAAGCAGTGCTTTAATGAAAAAAATGAATGTTGACAGTGTGCAATGATTTTGTCCTTTCTCGCTCCCTTTTTCTAAAAAATAGGACAACTCTTCACCACTTTCACCGGCTGCACGGGCAAGGTGCGGTACACGACTGCTATCTCAAACCCACCACGCCGACCTGTCGCTACCTGAAACGGCGAAGTATTGATGTCGTAACTCAGGCCCACTGTCCAAGCGTTGCGCTCCAATTGTAAGGCCGGCACGAAGGCATCATTGAGCCGCGTGGCGAGCGAAAGTTGTAATGCCGTTGCGCTACCCGGTACGCTGCTCAGGATGCACCGCGCTCCGCCACCGAAGATTATTTCTCTCGCTTCAGCCATCTGCTGCATCGCCCCAAAGGCCACCACGTCAAACCGTTCAGCCACCTCTAACGCCCCTGACACGTTGCCTGTTATGCGCATGGGCAGACGGTTTGGGCTGTTTTTGTCAAAACTGAACTTCGGGCGATTCAGGTGATTGGCGCCCGCACCGATGTCCAATCGATTGCGTGAATCACTCGGCCCGTAATGCCAGTTCAGCCCTGCGGAGAGCGTCGGCACCAAGCCTGTCGTATTGCTCAGGTCTTCTTTTGATGGCCGCGCACGATCGAACACATCTCCCGTCCACTGGTTTTTGAACGTCAACCCATTGAGGTCAAAAGCGCGTTGGGCCATTCCAAAACCAAAACCAACTCCGATGGCTTGACTTTCTCCCAATGCCTGTGTTACAGCAGCCGTAACGCCCGCTTGTGTCCAAGTCAGCCCAGCATCGCCAGCACGATCGTGCTGCACGGCAAAGCCTACCGAAAGCAGGTTGGTGCTGCGCCGAACGGCCTTCCAGTCGGCTGCTGCGGCAAACGATTGGTACGATACGGGAACACTCGTCCACTGGCTACGGTACAGCGCCGAGAAGCGTAGATCGCCCTCGAAAACGCCAGTCGTTGCTGGGTTCAGTGTAATCGGATGGAGGTAAAACTGAGAGAAATGCAGGTCTTGGCCGAAAGATAAAAGCCTAGACAGCAGTACCAAGATGATGGTAGTAATCGGTGATCGCATGACTTTGGATATTTTGTGGCTGCTACGAAGGTAGAGCGCACTTTTTTGAACAGCAAACTGATTTCAAACCTTTTTGGGGTACTTTTTTTATTGACAAATTTATTACAGACGAAAATGCCTGTGCGCAAATGACAAACGCGAAAAAAGAGTGTTGAGCGAAATCAATACAACAGGCACTAAGCGCAAGAGCAAACAAAGTCAAAAGACCATTTTTCTACAAACAAGCCAAACGAATACCCATACGACACAAAAAAAACCTCAAACGAACACGCCTAGAATGAGGCCACAAAATTGCCTATGCACTCGACAACTCAATCTACACAACTTCTTCACCTTTGCACGATGCGCCACGTTGCCCAATTTTCGCTTGATGACCTTACTTTTTGGAAAAAACGACTGCTTCATTGGGCGGCTACGCACGAGGTGGCTGCATACCTAGACAGCAACCGATCTCCCGTTGCAACAAACCCCGCTACACCAGCAGACGCAACTTGGGATTGCTTGGTTGGGGCTGGTGGTACCCACATCTTGAGTTGCGAAGCGGGTTCAGCGTTTTCACAATTGCAAGATTTTCAGGACGGCGAAGGTATCGACTGGTTGTTTGGGTTTTTCGCATACGACCTGAAAAACGAGGTCGAACGATTATCTTCGGCCCATTCCGATGGCATTGGCTTCCCGGACATGCTTTTTTTTCAGCCCGAAACCGTGCTGGGCATCAGAAACAGCCAATTGGAGATCCGCTGCTTGACCCAAGACCCCCAAGCAGTGTACGAAGCCCTGAAATGCCAACCCACTCCCGATGCATACTCGCCAGAATCCAGCCACAAACTTCAGCCGCGCTTTTCCAAGCCCGACTACCTCGCCGCTGTCGAGACCATTCGGCAGCACATCATCAGGGGCAATGTGTACGAGGTGAACCTGTGCCAAGAGTTTTTTTCGGAAAATGCCACGCTCAACCCAGTGGCTGTGTTCGAGCAACTCAACGCCATCGCACTGGCTCCGTTCGCTACTTTTTTTCGCTGGCATCACCGCTACTTACTGAGTGCCAGCCCAGAGCGGTTTTTAAAAAAAACAGGTGACAAGGTGGTGTCGCAGCCGATCAAAGGCACTCGGCGCAGGGGGAAAACCGCTGAGGAAGACGAGCAAATTCGACACGAACTGGCTGCCAGCAAAAAAGACCGTGCTGAGAATGTGATGATTGTGGACTTGGTGCGCAACGACCTCGCTCGCCACTGCCAGCCCGGCTCGGTGCAGGTAGACGAACTGTTCGGCATCTACACCTTCCCTACGGTACTCCAGATGATTTCAACGGTGAGCGGTACGCTGCAACGCAGATCGAGTGGATTGGTGCAGGTTGGTGCGGACAACGAAACGCCGAATGTCCCAATGACGAATCTCGAAATGTCATCCCTCCTCCTCCGCGATGCGTTCCCGATGGGCAGCATGACCGGCGCACCGAAGGTGATGGCAATGCAACTCATCGAGCAGTACGAACGCACCCGGCGCGGCCTGTACTCTGGCGCGGTGGGCTACTTCGACCCGGCGGGCGATTTTGACTTCAACGTAGTGATTCGCAGCATTTTGTACAACGCCGAGTCGGGATACATCTCGGTGCAGGTGGGCGGTGCCATCGTATTTGACTCTGACCCTGAGCAGGAGTACGAGGAGTGCCTGCTGAAGGCCGAGGCGATGCTGAAGGCCTTGGAGTAATGACGGCCCTCCTTCATGAAAAACTACGGTGGGCACAAAAACGCCCCCTCCAGTCAAAGCCGGAGGGGGCGCAAAAAGCCAATGGCTACAGCCAACAGCCAAACTTATTCTGCCACAACCATTTTCTTCGTCGCGCTGTGGGTCGGCGTATCCAACTGATAGAACAGGAGGCCAGCCGCCAAGTCGCTGCGGAGCAGCGTCACCGTGTTCAAACCTTTGGCGTAAGCACCGCTCAGCACCTTCACCGTACGGCCTTCGGCATTGCTGATGGTCAGCGTAGCGTCGGAGGCTTCGGGCAGGTTGAAGGAAATCAGCGTGCTGCCCTGTACCGGGTTTGGCGTGTTTTGGAACAACTCGAACGAGTTGCTGCTCAGCACCGTACCGTTTTGGCCATTGAAGCGGAGCGCAACGCTGAGTTTGGTGATTGGTTGACTGGTTGATTGGTTGATTGAGTACGCTTCAGCCTTCGTGATGCGGCTGTTGACGCTCAGCATTTCGCTCAACTGACCAGCCTGTGCAGCACGGAAACGTACCGTGAACTCACTGACACCTTCCAAAGATGCCGTCAGTGCATCAGCGAAGACACCGAAGTTTTCGGCACTTACTTTGTCACTTTTCACGATTTCTGCCACGGTGAGGCCCTTCAGGCCCAGGGTCATCTGGAAGGCTTGGGCGGATTCAGCGGATTTGAACGTCACGTCGAATGTTTCGCCAGCCTGTACTGCGCGGTCGGCAATGTCAAAGAAAAGTGTGCCGCCTGTGCGGTCTTCGCTGCTGACAAGGCTGTTCGGGATTGCCGAGCTATTGAGGTCACCGACCTTGATGGCCACGAAGTCTTCAGCCATAGCATTGGCTTGGACACCGGCTTTCGTGATGTTTTCTGGAAACTGTGTTTTGAACGGATTGTCCAGATCGGGGAACACGAAGGCCTTATCCACAAAGCGCCACGAAGTGTTGTTGGGCAACTCGGTGTAGATGCCGAGGATCAACTTGCGAAGTTCCACGATGTCAAAAGTAGTGATCGAACCGGAGCGGTTGGCATCGGCAGCGATCATTTTGTACGTCGAGGAGAGCGGCTCCAAACCGAGGATGTGCTTCGAAATGAGGACCAGATCATAGGTCGAAACGCCGTTGAGCGGGGTCTCGTCCAGTTCAGGTGTCAGCGTGTAGTCGCCAGCCATCGGGATGGCGTTGCTGAAATTGAAGCGGCCCTCTTCGGTGCTGAGGCGGAACATCGAGATCGGTGGGATGCCAACTGCCTGACCTTGCAAGTCAACGTAGGCGTTTTCCACCCCTTCCTGTACCTCGGTTTTCATGTAACCCGCAACAGCCGCGTTCGTGCCGTTGCTGGGGCAGTTGCCGTTGTTGTCCTGCACAATGACGTAGGTGACGCAGAAATCAGCGTTGCCAGCTAAGTCAAGCCCCCAAATTTCTACTTCCTGCGTACCGACTTCGGCACAAGTAAAGTTGACGTTCGTAATCGGGTTGCCTGCTGCATCCACCGGGAACCCGGTGCTGCTGCCTGCCTTGCTGATCGCAATCTTGATCTGGTTGGCCGGTGTGCAGTTGTCTTCGGTATACTGGAGGAAATCAGAGGCCC
>JAYSUY010001096.1:0-2687 GCA_043718855.1 Saprospiraceae bacterium
CCCGATCAGACCTTTCCCGATCCTTTCCCGAAGGGCGCTATCTTGCTGATAGACAAACCTTTTTCTTGGAGTTCCTTCGATGTCGTCAACCGAACCCGCTACCTGCTGGTACGGCGTACGGGCAACAAAAAACTCAAAGTGGGTCATGCTGGCACGCTCGATCCCTTGGCTACGGGGTTGCTCATCCTCTGCGCTGGAGATTTCACCAAGCGCATTGATGAGTTTCAGGCCATGCCGAAGGAGTACACCGGAACCATCACATTCGGTGCTACGCGGCCTTCGTTCGATCGGGAAAAAGCGGTGGACGCGACCTTCCCCACCGACCACCTCAACGATGCGCTGCTGGAGCAAGCCCGCCACCAGTTCATCGGCGACATCCTGCAAGTGCCGCCTATTTTTTCAGCGGTAAAAGTGGACGGCAAGCGGCTGTACAAAAACGCTCGCACGGGCCAAGAGGTGGAGATGCCCCACCGCAGCGTTCATGTTTCGACTTTTGAACTTGGGCCGCTGCGCCCGGTGCCGACCCCGGAGCATGACGGCTTGTCCGCCGAAGCCTCCCCTCCTTCGGCAAGCCTATGGCGGGTGAAAGCGGAGGAGGGCCCGATCGTGGTGAGCAAAAAGGGGCCGCCCATCATGTTTCACCCGGAGTATGCGGCGGGAGTACAGTGCGATTTCAGGGTAGTGTGTAGCAAGGGGACTTACATCCGCTCGCTGGCGCATGATCTGGGCCAGGCGGTGGGCAGCGGGGCTTACCTCAGCAGCCTATGCCGCACGGCTACAGGGGGCTTTTCGCTGGAGGGGGCGTGGGAGATGGAGGGGCTGGGGGAATGGGCGGTGGTGAGTTAAACCGCAAAACAGTAAAATTTAAAATGTAAAACCGCAGAGGGCGACACACCCCGCCAGTGCAATTCAACGGTTTTTAGCCAAAAATTCCAGCAGACGCTTGGCGTGGGGGCATTTATCCTTCACTTTTTCCGGGCTGATGCTGGCGAGTACCTCGAACGAGATTTTGCCTTTGGCGTACTGCTTCTCGCTACATTCGGCGGTAGATTTTTCCAACGCATCGAAGACGCTCTGCTTTGATTGCGCCTCTAAATCCGGCCAAGCGGGTATTTTGTCCGCTTTGAATTTGCTGCCAAAGTAGGTGCGCAGTGCCTCCGGGTCGGCCAACAGCCAAGTTTCCATGACTTGCACCATGAGGTAAGCGTGGTCGTCTGCGGCATCCTTCGGTCTGTCCATCTGGTCGCGCTTTTTCAGGTGCTGCCATGTGGTGTCGCCCTCTGTAACAGCGTCTTCGCTGTCGAGCAGCAGCAGTGGGAGTTCGTCCGCTTTTCGATTCTTGAAGGCTGTGCAAAACAAGTCGTGGGTATGTTTTCGGCCCTTCCCGCGTACAGGTCGCGGCATTCGGCCTTTCAGCCCAGCGGCTTGAAAGAACTTGCTCCAGGCTTCCCGGAAACGACTGTCCAAGTCTTTGCCATCTCCGCCACCTTCGATGTAGATTCTGATTATTACCATCGTGTACCTCCGATTTCACCGCGCATCCAGAGTTGGCCCAGTCTGTAATCTGCTAGCCAATGGGAGATGTCTTCGCGGTTGAGCCGCTTGATTTGGGTTTGGCCCTCGTGCTTTTCGCAGACGAGTACCGATTCAGGTTGCTCAGAAAGCGCATCAATCAGCACATCAGAATGGGTGGTCACGATGAGTTGGGTACGCTTCGAGGCATCCACCAGCAGGTCGGCGATTTTGGGCATGATGTCGGGGTGCAAGCCCAGTTCTGGCTCTTCGATGCAGATGAGCGGCGGCGGCGTAGGGTCGAGCAGCAAGGCAATCAGGCAGAGATAGCGCAATGTGCCGTCGGAAAGGCGGGTGGCAGGGATGGAAAAATCGCCTTCGGAGAAAAATATCTGGATGGCACCGCCTTCGGTGATCACTTCAAAGTCCGTGATGCCTTCGTACAGCTCTTGCAAGGCAGCAACCAATGCCCGCTTAGTAGGCGGGTCTTTGCGCAGACGGGAGAGAAACATCCCCAAGTTGGAGAAGTCGGACTCTAAACGGTCGTTGCGCTGGTCGGCGCGTTGTGGGATGCGGAAGACGGTGTTGCGGCCGAACGACCACTCGCGGTAGAGGCGGATGCGCTCGTAAAACTCCGTCAAGAGGTTTATTGGATAGTTATAACGCTGAGATAATACCGACAAATTGAAAACGGGCTGATCTATGACCTCCTCCAGTGTATTCGTCTTAGCATCCCAAACTGACATACTTTTGTATCTAATTTTTTCGTAGAAATTGCTGATCTTCTGTACTTCTTCTTCAGGAATTCTTCCTATAAACTCTTTATCGACCGTACCGAAAATATCTATGTAGAATAGATGATTCAACGGTAGTGTTCCTAAAAAATTAATAACAATGTCCACCTCTATAAATACCTCTCCTTTTTTTGACCCCTTCCATCTCCATTCTGACATTCCCCCACCGCGACTAATCACCGCATTCAAGTTATTGCTGTCCTCCTCACTCCTCGGAAGCGACCGCAGCACCTCAAAAATCTCCAAAAAATTCGACTTCCCCGACCCGTTCGGCCCAATCAATACATTCAAATTTTGCAATTCCAAATCCAACCCCTCGGGACCAAAGGAGAGCAAATTAGAGGCTTTGATGTGTTGAATCAGGCGCATTTTTCAAGAAAT
>JAYSUY010001097.1:0-7455 GCA_043718855.1 Saprospiraceae bacterium
GGTCGCCACTGGCTGGCTATTCCTATATATTGGTCATGATATTTCGCCTGATGCTGCTTTTGGCATCTTTGCTCCCTATCTCAGTGCTTTGGGGGCAAAAACATGATGCCTTTTCTTTGTTTGGTTATGGAGTAAATAGCGGAAACCCCAACCCAAAATTTGGAACTGCAAGGATAGACTTTAAGTATAGCCCGCCCAAAATTATCAAAGATAACTATAAAATAAATTTCTATGGTGGTGGCTCATGCAGCGATTCTGTGGGGAACTTGCTGTATTATACTAATGGCATCAGAGTACACAATGCTGCAAAGAACCTGATGCAAAATGGAGACTCTATCAACGCCATTTCTGAATTTTGGAGCCAATGGAAACAAGATGGATATCCAAGTGCCTATCCCATGGAATCTGTTCCCTTTCCGGGACACCCCAACCAATACTTTATGTTTCATCAGGCAGCCCGCTTTGGCTTTGTTAATGGGCATAGCACGATTGAGGAACCCCTGCTGTACAGCCGGATTGACATGAACATGAACAACGGTGCCGGAAGAGTGATGGAGAAAAACAAATTTTTGGTGAACGACTCCACGATTGAACACAGCATGGTAAAACATGGGAATGGAAGAGACTGGTGGTTGGTCACAGGCTTGAAAACCAATCCAATACAATATGTTGTTCGTATTGATGAAAAGGGCGTTGCTATTCCTTGGAAACAAGACTATGGACCGCCTTTCCCCGGAGAGGAAGGGGTTGCTACAACTACCTTTTCACCAGATGGCCGCACTTACATAAGGCATGACCAATATCATGGGTTACGGGTATTTGACTTCGACCGTTGCACCGGCCAACTCAGCAATCTTCGTATAATCCCCTATGAAAATGGTTTTTATGCTGCTACACTTACATTTTCTGCCGATAGCCGTCTTGTCTATTTAGGCTCTTATTCAGCACTAATGTCCGTAGATATACAGGCTCCTGACCCTGCCTTAACCATAGATACCTTGGCTTACTACGATGGCTTTGCCACACCCATACCCTTCAACACTGCCTTTTGGATGGGACAACTCCACGAGGATGGTAAAATCTACTACGCCACCACCAATAGTACACTCGCCTTACATGTCATCCACCATCCCGAACTTCCCGGCTTGGCCGCGAATGCACAGCAGCATGGCATTACACTCCCGGTGTACAACAGCGGCACCATGTGCCGCTTCCCCAACTACCGCCTCGGTCGCTGGGCAGGCTCGCCCTGCGACACGCTGCCCTTCGCCGGGCCGGTGGAGGAGCACTTTCAGCACCAGCCCTACGAAGCCCAGCGCGAGCCAGACACGCTCACTTGGAGGGTACTCTCGCCCCTGCGCGGCAAGGGCCAGCCGGAACACGACTGGCCTGATATGCAGACGATGCTGCTGCAAAAAGGGCCGGGGTGGAGAAAAAAAGAATGACAGGGGGGAACGATGAACTATAAACCATGAACTATGAACAACAAAAGCGACACAAACGAGACAAACAACATGGCAAATTCAATCAAACATATCCTGCTGGCCCTACTCCTGCCTACTCTGCTGTGGGGCCAGCAGTGGCCCGACTCCCGCTGGGTGGGCGGCTTCGAGGAAAACCCCAGTGTGCCGGGCTATGCCAACTACAGCATCCGGTTCAATTCGGGGGGTGGACAGGTGGATACGCTCAACTGGGGCATGAAATTCGAGAGCACCGTGGCTTCCTACACCGACTCTATGGGCAAACTGCTGTTCATCAGCAACGGCTGCTCGGTCGCCGATGGGCAGGGCCAACTGCTCGCCAACGGTGAGGGCCTCAACCCCGGCGAGATGCACGACTGGACTTGCGGCAAGGTGGGCTACATCGCGCCACGCGGCGCGATGGTCCTGCCCGCGCCCGGCCGGGCCGGGCTGTACTACCTCTTCCACATGGGTACCACCTACGACCCGGTATGGAAAATCACCTACGGCCCGCTCTACTTTTCGCAGGTGGACATGAACGCCAACGGTGGCAAGGGGGCGGTGACCGAGAAAAACACGGTGGTGCTGAGCGGGGCTTTAGAGATGTTCTCCGCCGTGCGGCACGGCAACGGCAGGGACTGGTGGATCGTGGTGGCCGAGTGGCGCACCAACCGCCTGCACCGCTGGCTGCTGTCGCCGCAGGGCCTGAGTGACGATGTGGTGCAGCAAATCGGCCCGGCCATTGGTGGACACCGCATCGGGGCCAGCACCTTTTCGCTGGATGGCAGCCGCTTTGCACGCTACCACTGCGATCAGGGCGCGGTGGCCGCAGATTTTGATCGCTGCACAGGCGCGTTCAGCCAGTCGGTTTTCATCAAGACCCCGTTCTCGTTCCTGCAAGGTGGCGGCGCGGCATTTTCGCCCGATAGCCGCCAACTCTACGTCACCTCGCAGTCTACGCTGTATGTGGCTGATCTGGAAGATGCTGCACCAAAGTGGGACACGGTGTTCCATGTGTTCGACAACTGGGACTGGGGTACCACGCTGCACCACATGCAGTACGCGCCTGATGGAAAGTTGTACGTCAGCACCCACAGCCGAGCCAACTACCTGAGTACCTTGGCTTTCCCAACAGGCGGCGGTATGCCCACATTCACGTTCAAGGCTTTGCCGCTTCGAGTACACAGCGACCGGACGCTACCTAACTTTCCCAACTTCCGCCTCTACGATTGGCCCAACAGCCCTTGCGATACGCTGGGCATCAATACGCCCACCAGCAGCACGACTGTCGCCGAAGCAGAGGCCGGTTTCCGAGCATGGCCCAATCCAGCCAGTGGAATGGTAACGATAGATTTTGGTTCGAGCCGCTTGCCAGAGTACTGGGCCTTGTACTCACCCTTGGGCCAAGTGCTGAAATCGGGGGCTTGGCCGAGAGGAGAGTCAGTGGTCAGGTTCTCGGTAGAGGGCTTACTACCGGGCTGCTACTATGTGGGCATACAGTTAGAAGAGGGTGGTGCGGTGATGCAGAAACTGATTGTTTTTTGAAGATTTACGCACCAGCACAAATAACCAGACCTCCGAGGTGCTGTCAATGCGCCTCGGAGGTCTGGAAAAAGGTTTTGATTTTAAACAGTTTGCAATCTCAGAGCCTGAATCTCATTTCCACCGTGCTGCCACCTTTGGTGAAGCGGCATTCATCGCTCAGGTGGTGCATCAGGTAGAGGCCGCGCCCACCGCATTTTTCCAAACAATCGGGGCTGGTCGGGTCAGGCACTTGTTTCGGGTCGAAACCTGGGCCTTCGTCAGAAACCCGGATGGCCAGCGAATCGCGCAGGTGGCGAAGAGAAATGCTGACTCGTTTGGAACAGTCACCCCGATTGCCGTGCAAAATGGCATTAGTGACGGCTTCTGTGAGACTGATGAGTATGTTGCCGTGAGTGTCAGGGGAAAGGTGGTAGCGCTGGGCTACCGTGTGGACAAAAGGCTCAACTCTGGTAACATTGGTGGGGTCGGACAGTAAGGACAGGTCTGTGTGTAAATCGCTCATTTGCAAGTTGATAATGAAACAATTTTGACTGCATGAGCATTTGGTTTGGAGCGGAACGTCGGCACTAGGACAACACGAAAACGGAAAGGCAAAAATTTTTCCTAAAGGATTAGCGACGGAAAGGAATGATTGCAACGCCGCCGTACAAAAAGTGTTCAAAGTGAACTGGTTGCGAAAACCGCTGCAATTTAAGGGAATGTTAATATGCGGCGCAAGGGGCTGTGGAAAAAAACTTCCCTTCTCCACATGAAAACGTGTCATTTGAACGCATTATGTGGAGAAAGTCACTCAGGTTGGGGATTTGGTTAGAGGGGATTTGGGGATTTGGGCGCGGGCCATCCCCAAATAACCAAAATCCACAAATCCCCAACCCGCTTAGAATTCCGCATTCCCCGGGTACCTCGGGAAAGCAATTACGTCGCGGATGTTGGTCATGCCCGTCACGAACAGGATCAGTCGCTCAAAACCAAGGCCGAACCCTGCGTGAGGGCAGCTGCCAAAGCGGCGCGTATCCAAATACCAAGACAATTCCTCCGTCGAGATGTGCATCTCCTCCATGCGTCGTACCAGCCGGTCGTAGCGCTCCTCGCGCTGCGAGCCACCCACGATTTCGCCGATACCGGGAAACAGGATGTCCATCGCCGACACCGTAGGGCCTGGCACACCCTCCATCGGCTCATCTTGACGCATGTAAAACGCCTTGATCTCCGCTGGGTAGTTGGTCAAAATGACGGGCTTTTTGAAGTGCTTTTCCACCAAATACCGCTCGTGTTCGCTTTGCAGATCGGTACCCCAGCCTTCCACCGGGTACTGGAATTTGCCTTTTTTGTTGGGCGTAGAGTTTTTCAGGATGTCAATCGCCTCCGTGTAGGTGAGGCGGACAAACTCATTTTCGATCACGAAGCGCAGTTTTTCGGTCAATGCCATCTCGCTGCGCTGGTCTTGTGGCTTGCTTTTTTCTTCCTCTGTGAGTCGGTCTTCCAGTATTTTCAGGTCATCGGCGCAGTGCTCAAGGGCGTAGCGGATGACGTACTGGAGCATATCCTCCGCCAATTTCATGTTGTCGTTCAAGTCGTTGAAGGCAACTTCTGGCTCGATCATCCAGAACTCAGCGAGGTGGCGCGTGGTGTTGGAGTTTTCTGCCCGGAAGGTGGGGCCGAAGGTGTACACGTCGCCCAGCGCGAGCGCGGCGAGTTCGGCTTCCAACTGGCCAGACACTGTGAGGTTGGTGCTGCGCTTGAAAAAGTCTTGGCTGAAATCAATTTCACCCGACTCAGTACGCGGTGCGCCGTCGAGCGGCAGGGTGGTAACGCGGAACATCTCACCCGCACCTTCAGCATCGCTGGCCGTGATGATGGGCGTGTGCTGGTAGTAGAAGCCCCTGTCGTTGAAGAACTTGTGGATGGCGTAGGCCAGCGCGTGGCGGGTGCGGAACACTGCGGCGAAGGTGTTGGTGCGGAAGCGCAGGTGGGCGTGCTCGCGCAGAAATTCGAGGCTCTGCTTTTTCGGCTGGAGCGGAAATTCCTCTGGGTTGCAGTCGCCGAGGATGTCGATTTGTGTGGCTTTTACCTCCACTTTCTGGCCTTTGCCTTGGCTCTCGATGAGTAGGCCGGTGGCGGCTATGGCCGCACCGTACTTTATGCGGGCGAGTGTGGCTTCGTCGGCGTTTTCAAAATCCACCACCACTTGCAGGTTATTGGGCGTAGAGCCGTCGTTGAGGGCGACGAACTGGTTGTTGCGAAAGGCTTTAACCCAGCCTTTCACGAGGACTTCGGTCCCGCCAGTTGGCGGGTCGGTGCGGAGGAGGTCGGCGATTTTTGTGCGCTGCATTTTTTTGGCTGTTGTTACCCGCCGAAGGCAGAGCCGAAGGAGGGTGGCCGTTGGCGTGGGGCCATTGGCATTAAAAACGGGCGCAAAAGTAAGCCGATACCTCGACTTTGAAAGGGTAAGTACTACGACACAAATGTCTCGCAAAGGCGCAGAGACGCAACGTTTTGACTTTGAATAATTTGCGCCTTTGCGAGATAATCTAAACTAATTTTAGCGAGCTACTTATCACTCAATTTTCAAGGTCTTGACCTCACCAGTTGGGGTGACGAGCACAAACTCTTTTTTCACGACGGTCTTCTCCGCCGGTTTGCGTTCGGGCAGGGTGAAGCGCACGAGCAGGTTGTAGGAAAACTGCACGGCCGGCTCCAGCATTTCGGGGTTGATCACGATGTCGTAGTCGTTGCTCGGCACGGCGTTGTAAAACCGAGAGGTGGCCTTGTCGGCTTTGTACACTTTGCTGTTCTCGCCGTCGTCCAAGCGTTGGGAGGCGTAGGCTTGATAACCCTCGTAGCGGTTGATCGGGTAGGCCACCCATGCGTTTTCGGCGGTAATGGTGTAGGCCGAGTCCAGCCGGATACCGAGCGCGAGGTACTGTTTTTTGATCTGATTGAGGTACTGGAAGGCGGCTTCGCGGAGCTGGCCGTAGCGGGCCTGTGGTTCTTTCACGTTGTAATCTACCTTCACGATGTCGTAGATTTCTTGGCGGGCGGCGGCGGTCACGATTCGATCAAGCAGGGCGGGCGTGGTGTAGCGGACGTGGATGTTTTTTTGCAGTTCAAAACCTTTCGGGGTCTCGGTGTAGGTTTTGGGCGAAAAGAGTTTTTTGCTCCAATCGTACTCGTATTTGGGGACAAAATTCACCATGTCCACATAGATTTCCGTCTCTGGAATGCCAAGTGATTTGAGCGAAGCGAGCAGAGCATCCAGCCGGGCGTTGAGCAGGTTGTTGGTCTCCTCGGCGGTTTTCCCCATCTGCACGACGTTGAAAATAGCGGTGTAGGAGTCGGCCTTTTGGTTCAGCAGAGCGTTCACGCTGATCTCCACACGATTGCCATCAAGGATGATAGCCGCGCGGGGCAAGGCGCGGTACTGGGCGTTGAAGGTGGCGTTGCTGTGCGTCTGGCGTTGCTGATAGTTGCCTTCGGCTTGGCCGAAAAGCACATTGGTACAGAGGACAATGGAGAACAGGAGGAAGATATTTTTCATACAGATGGGTTAAAATTTCGACTCAAAACGGGGGTGATGCAGGAAAATTGCTCCAAAACCTATGGCGGCTCGTTTGGCCCTCTACCTTTGCAACCACCGACGGCCGTGTGCTGTTTTGAACCTATGTTTATCGAAGTTTTCAAAAGCAAAATACACCGCGTGCGGGTCACGCAGGCCGATCTCAACTACATCGGCAGCATCACGATTGACGAAGACCTGCTGGAAGCCGCCAACATTCTGGAGGGCGAAAAAGTGCAGATCGTGAACAACAACAACGGCGAGCGATTCGAGACCTACACCATCCGGGGCGAGCGCGGAAGCGGGGTTATTTGCCTCAACGGCGCAGCCGCCCGACGTGTACAAGTCGGTGATATCGTGATCATTATCTCCTACGCTTACATGACCCCGGAGGAAGCCAAGGACTTTCGCGCTGTTGCGGTGTTCCCTGATGAGAACAACCGTTTGGTCAAAAAAACCTGATCTATGGAAGCCACGCTCACCCTCCCTCACCTCCGTACCCAGCCCGAAACGCTGGACGTGATGCCCCGCCAGCAGCGGCTTTTCATCGGTGTCCCGAAGGAAACCACCTTGCAGGAAAACCGCGTCGCGCTGGTGCCGCACGCTGTGGCCACGCTCACGGCGCACGGCTATCGGGTGCTGGTGGAGTCGGGAGCGGGCGAAAAATCCAAGTTTAGCGACCACGACTACTCCGAAGCAGGTGCAGAAATTGCGCAGAGCCGCGAGGAGGTGTACCGCGCCGACTTGCTGCTCAAGGTGGCTCCACTGATGCTCGAAGAGATCGAACTGATGCGGCCCAACCAGGTCGTCATTTCGCCCATTCACCTGCCGCTGCTGGATGCCGAACACATCGTGCTGCTGCAAAAAAAGCGGGTGGTGGCACTGGCTATGGAA
>JAYSUY010001098.1:0-2684 GCA_043718855.1 Saprospiraceae bacterium
CTCGAAGGCCGGCCCTTGCTGCATCACCTGAATACCCGGCATGATGCTCGTATTTTCGGAAAACGGAAACTGCCCGCCTGCGTGGCCTGCCCAGCGCGAGTACAGCCGCTCGCGGTCGTCGCCCGTGAGCGAGATGTTGGGCTGATTCAGGTGGTGCATCGCCCCGCCGAGGTAGGCAAAGCCGCCATTTTCGCCAAAAAAAGCGTACCACAGCAGGCCTGCGTTGAAGTCGAGGTAAAGGTCCGTGCTGCCCACCTGAGTCGGCTCGCCGTTGCCGAGGTTGGGGTCGGGTCGCTCCGCTACCGGATCAAATTGTCGGCTGAACCACAGGCGACCCCAATCCACCGAGTTTTGACCCATGCCCATCTGCGCCCCAGCGGAGAGGTAGTGGCGGCTCCGGCGCGGGCCACCAGAGAGTTGTTTCAAGAAAGCCCCGCCGAGATGCACCTTGTTTTGACTGAAGCGCGCGGTACCTGCCTCGTCGTGCATCGCTCCTACGCCCAGCGCGAAGTAGTCGTCGTTTGCTACCTGAAAGCGCATATCCGCCGCCGCCGAGTATGTGCGGAACGGGTTGGGCGCGAGGATGCTGCCCCACTGGTCGCGGTAGTTGGCCGCCACGCGCCAACTGCCGTTGAACAGGCCCGTCATGGCCGGGTTGAGGCTCCAGGGCGCGGCGTAGAACTGGGAAAAGCGGGGGTCTTGCGCCCGCAGCGACAAAGCCGAAGCAAAAAAGAGGCAAAACAAAATCGGGATGAAAAAACGTGTCATGGTAGAGGCGTTGATGAACCGTAGCGGCAAAAGAAAGGCAAACGTAGCAACTTTCGGTGCTTACTTGTTGGCATTTTCCATGCAGAAAATCCCGCTTGCCGTTACCGTCGCGGCGATGGAATCATCTACTTTTGTCCTCGATTTACTCCCCTAACGGGTCACTTTCAACGCACAACGCATCCAAACATCATGTCAAAAAAACGCATTGCCATCAACGGCTTTGGCCGCATCGGTCGCCTCACCTTCCGCAACCTTGTAAAAAACCCCAACGTCGAAGTGGTCGCCATCAACGACCTGACCGACAACCACACCCTCGCCCACCTGCTGAAATACGACACCATGCACGGCAAGTTTGACGGCACAGTCGAATCTGACGAGACTTCCATCACCGTCAACGGCAACAAAATCGCTTGCCTCGCTGTGCGCAACCCAGCCGAACTGCCCTGGGCGGCACTGGGCGTGGACGTGGTGCTGGAATGCACCGGTATTTTCCTCGACAAAGAAAAAGCGGGCCTCCACCTGCAAGCCGGCGCGAAGCGCGTAGTGCTTTCCGCTCCGCCCAAAACCGACGACGTGCCGACTTTCGTGATCGGAGCCAACGCCGACCAGATCAAGGACACCGACCTCATCATCTCCAACGCCAGCTGCACCACCAACTGCTTGGTGCCGATGATCATGACTTTGGACAAGGCCTTCGGGGTGGAGCAGTTCTTTATGAACACCATCCACGCCTACACTTCCGACCAAAACCTGCAAGACGCGCCGCACAAAGACCTGCGCCGCGCCCGCGCTGCTGCCATGAACATTGTGCCTACGAGCACCGGTGCAGCCAAAGCCGTCACCGTGGTACTGCCCCACCTCAAGGGCAAAATCGCGGCCCACTCGCTGCGCGTGCCCGTCGCTACCGGCTCCATCACCGACTGCGTGTGCATCATCAAAAAAGCCGCTACGGTGGAGGAAATCAACGCCGCTTTCAAGGCCGCTGCCGACTCCAACCTGAAAGGCATCATGGAGTACAACACCGACGAAATCGTGTCGGGCGACATCGTGCGCAACACCCACTCGGTCATCTTCGACGCGCCACTGACGCAGGTGAATGGCAACACCTGCCGCATCGTGGGCTGGTACGACAACGAGGCAGGCTACTCTGCCCGCTTGGCTCAGATGACCGCAATGGTCTAATTTTGAGGCAGATTTATGGTTTGAAAAAAGCCGCTGTACCCTTTGTGGTACAGCGGCTTTTTTTGTAAAAATTGGAAAAAAAATGCGAAAATGGGTTGAGGCAAGATGTTGCCCGCCAAGCCTATTCGTCCGACGACTTTGAGTCGTCGGACGAATACATCATTGGGAAGCCCCAGTGGGGCGCAGCATGGGTAGAAATGTGCTGACGACAGCCCACCAGCCCCAGCGGGGCGCAGCAGACACCTGTTTTTGCTGCGCCCCGCTGGAGCTTCAATACGGTATCAAACAGATTTTCAATTCAAAATCCGTGTCTAATCGGTCCAATGGGTTCGATCCGTGCCCCATTTTTATCGCGGTGGGTTGGTAACTAAGTTTTTACAAACTTTTTTAAAACTTTTTGTTGTTTTTTAAGAACAAAACGTGTTGCTTTGTGTCTAGAAATGTCACAATGGCACACATCACCACTAATTGTTTTAAAAAATGACACTCCCGCATCACATTCCGCTCCATGACAACAGCAACAGGATAGGGCCGAACGATGCCAATACTCCTACGCTGATGCAAGAACCCGTGCTGTGGAAACTACTGCTACTCAGCGCCATTGCCTGCATCGTATGGGGCGAACAAATCAACATCGTGCTGGGGCCGATCAATGTAGCCACCACGCTCGATAACATCGAATCTAGTGAACTGGGCCACGCCAGGGCTGCACTGTTTGGCAGCAGCGGTTCGGA
>JAYSUY010001099.1:0-7437 GCA_043718855.1 Saprospiraceae bacterium
CTTTTCCGAAGGCAAATTTGTGAAAGCCACCCTGAGCAAGCCTACTCCAGCGGCAGAGGAGGGCTTGAAAAATGTGTACCTACGTCCGGTCAGCCTCAAAAGCGGGCTGCACTTGGCATTCAACTACCGCTACGCCACCCGCGACGAGGTAAAAAACTACCCGCCAGCCGAGGCTGTTTCCCGCTTGGAAGCCATGCTGGGCCATGCATTTCTGAACGCCGACATCTTCACCACCGATGCCGACTGGACGCTGCAAATCGACAAAAACGGCATCCAAAATTTGATTCGAAAAAAGCCCTCCACAGCAGCCCCAGCCGACATCTCCCACAACCGCGAAAAACATCGCTTGCTGAGTCCCGATGCACTCTGGTTGCATACGCTCGGCATCACCAACGCACGCGGCGAGGTGCTGCCCACTGCTCAGGACAAGTGGCGGCAGATCAACAAATACCTCGAAACCATCGAAAGTTTGCTGCGCGAACACCCGCTCCCAACGGATGCCCGCATCGCTGACATGGGGTCGGGCAAGGGCTACCTGACCTTCGCACTGTATGATTTTTTGACCCAAAAAATGAGCCTCGCGCCCCAAGTCACAGGCATCGAATTGCGCCCAAAATTGGTCGATTTTTGTCAAAAAACAGCCCGCGAAGCGGGTTTTGAGGGCCTCCACTTTGTCGCTCAAGACATCAACGAGTACCGCCCGGAGCGGCTCGATATGCTCATCGCCCTGCATGCTTGTGACACTGCCACTGACCTCGCCATCGCTGCGGGCATCCGCGAAGGGGCCAGCGTCATCGTGGTTGCGCCCTGCTGCCACAAGCAGATTCGGAAGGCCATGAACACCCGCAACGAGATGGCTCCGCTGCTGCGGCACGGCATACTGGAGGAGCGGCAAGCAGAGATTTTGACCGACGGCATACGTGCCCTGCTGCTCGAATCGGAGGGCTACCGGACGGCGGTATTCGAGTTCATCTCCACCGA
Organism: Saprospiraceae bacterium; assembly: GCA_043718855.1. Lineage (GTDB taxonomy): Bacteria > Bacteroidota > Bacteroidia > Chitinophagales > Saprospiraceae > M3007. The sequence continues at coordinate 982 of JAYSUY010001099.1, forward strand.
GCATACGGCCAAAAATGTGATGATCACGGCGACTCGAACGAAGCGGTCAGCAGATGAAAAACGGCGCAGCGAAGCGTTGGGAAAGGTGGCGGCTTTGAAAGCGGGATTCGGGATTGAGGAGCATTTTTTGGAGCGGCTGCTGGCTCCAGCGTGATAGCAATGGGACACAGATTGGACGGATTGAACCGATCCGAACGGATTTTTGATCTGTTTTTATCCGCCTAATCTGTCCAATCCGTGTCCCATTGCTGTCTAATCGGGGCAGTTTTACCACAAAAACCGAAACACGTCCCAAGCAAAACGCAGCACAATGCCCACCACCACAGTGATGAACACCTTGCGGATGAAGGCATTGCCGCGCAGCACAGCCATCCGGCTGCCGAGGTAGGAGCCCGCCACGTTGCAGACCATCATGGGCAGGGCGATGTGGAACAGGATGTACTTGTTCGCAAAAAAGAAAATCAGCGACGACACATCGGCGATCACGTTCACCACCTTCGAGATGGCGGAGGCTTTCAGAAAACTGTACCCGATGACGCTCACAAAGCCGAACACCAGCAAACTGCCGGTGCCGGGGCCAATCAGCCCGTTGTAGAACCCCAGCGCAGCACCGATGCCCAGCGCCCATTTGTGGAGGTCGGCATCGGTCACGCGCAGTGCTTCGGCTTGTCCAAAATCCTTTTTCTGGTACGTGTACACGGCGATTCCTGCGATCACCACCAAGATGACGGGCTTCAGCACCGAAGCGGGGAGCAAACTCTGCACCTGAGCACCGAGGTAGGCCATGATGGATGCCCCAGCCCCTGCGTACAGCACGATGCGCCAAGGTATTTTCACCGTGCGAGCGTAATTCCAAGCCGCTACAGATGTACCTGCCGCTGAGGCCAATCGGTTGGTGCCGATGATGTAAGGCACTGGCAATGTGGGGTATAGCACAAAAAAAGCAGGCACTTGCACCAAGCCGCCGCCGCCCACGATGCTATCGATGAAGCCCGCGACAAACGCGAAAGCGCAGAGCAAGTAGAGTTCCATCACTCGCCTTCGCCGAGGTAGTAGGTGAGCGATACACCGTAGGCGCGGTTTTGCGCTGAGTCGTCATTGGAGCGGTAATATTCGGGCAGCACGTTGGCGAGGCCCAGCCAGTAGTGGGCCGCTACACGAAAGTTGCGGAAACTGTAGCCCGCTTCCGCCACTGCGCCCCAGTCAAAGCGGGCATAGTTGGCATCTTCGCCTGTGCCAAACTGAATGTCGGCGCGGTCCACATTGGGGCCTTGCCCAAAATCGAGGGTGCTTTTTCTTCGCCCCCAGAGTGCCAACCCGGTATACAGCCCTGCACCTACGGAGAACCTCCGGTGCTGCGCCCGCACCATCACTGGCAGCTGCACGTAGAGCAGCGAGTAGCGGTATTCCGTGGACGATTTGGGGTCTTCGTAAATGGCTGTGCCGCCGCCGCCGCCGACTTGTAGCCCAGCGGACAGCACCACGTTTTTGCTGGTTTCGTACTCAGCCAATGCTCCAGCAAAAAACGTCGGTAGTGGAGCGGTAGAGGTGGGGGCAAAGGCAAGTTGAAAGTTGGTTTCGGCCACTTGCAGCCCGGCCTTCAGGCCGTAGCGCAGCTGGGCGTGTGCAGTTTTAGGAAAAAAAAAGACCGCCAGAGCGGCGAGGAGGAGGGGGGGAAAGAGTTGTTTCATCAGAAAAAAGTTAGGTGACGATATCGCGTCATGCGGTGGCTTCCTGATCGGTATCCGGTGGTTTCGGGTTTGTTCAACTGCTCAATGCTCACTTTTTACAGTTGCTCGCTCGTCATGCCAAACCGCCGCTCGCGCCGCTGGTAACTCAGGATGGCCTCGAACAGCTCCTTGCGCCCGAAGTCGGGCCAGAACACGGGAGTGAAGTACAACTCGGCATAGGCAATTTGCCAGAGCAGGAAGTTGGAGATGCGGGTTTCGCCGCTGGTACGGATGAGCAGTTCCGGGTCGGGGATGCCGTGTGTGCTGAGCGCGGCCTCAAAGGCCGCTTCGTTGATGTTTTCGGGCAAAATCTGGCCACTTTTGGCTTGTTCTGCCAGTAGCCGAGTCGCCCGGAGTATCTCCCACTTGGCCGAATAGTTGAGTGCCAGTACGAGATTGATGCGGGTGTTGTGGCGGGTATCTTCCATGCCTTGCACCAGTGCCCGGTAACTCGCCGGGGGCAGTGCCTCGATGTCGCCGATGGCCAGCAGACGCACCCCGTTTTTGTTGAGGTCGCGGATTTCGCCCCTGATGGTTTCCACCAGCAGGGTCATCAGCGCGGTGACTTCGGCGGGCGGGCGATTCCAGTTTTCGGTGCTGAAAGCGTAGAGCGTGAGGTAGTCCACACCGATTTCAGCGGCAGCCTCGGTCACCTCGCGCACACTTTTTACGCCGCTGTGGTGGCCGAGTACACGCGGCATCCCCTTCGACTTGGCCCAGCGACCATTGCCGTCCATGATGATGGCGATGTGACGCGGCACATTGTCGGGGTGGATGAGCGGTTTGAGTTGGTCGACCATGTGTGAAAGGTGGGAATTTGAGCATTTAGGGATTTGGGGATAAGCGCCACGTTTACGAAACCTTGAAGGTTTCGTAAACGTGTGGCCGAGCCGTACCTTAGAATATCCGGCTGTACTTCAGCAAGAAACCACCGATGTAGGTGGGCCTGTTTTTGAGGTATTTGTCGATGATCTCGTTGGCTGGGAGCGGGTCTGGTACATCTACTTGCACTTTCACGAAGTGGTCGTAGATCAAGTCGCCATAGAGGTTGAGCGAGAGGCCCTTGAAAATAGCGATGTCCAGCGAGTTCTGCCACAGCACGTTGCCGTTCAGTTTTTCGCGGTAGTCAGCGAACCAACTGAATTTCGACGACACGGCTATTTTGTCTTTAAAATACTTGTTGGCATAAGCCGCTTTCAGCGCATAACCCAACTGGAAACGGCTGTTTTTGCCACTTTCGTTGCCCAATGGTGGGGCTTCTGGGTTGGCAGGGATACGGGCCAGCGCGTCGTCGCTGACGTAGATAAAGTTAATGCTGGCTGGCGAAAAGAAGAAAGACAAGTGGGGGTTGACCTTGTAGTCCAAGCCCGGAGAAATTTGCACCCGTGCCGGTGCAAGGAACTTAGAGAGCAGTTCGCTTTTGGGGTTGTCCGGGTCTTTTTTCAGCAAGTTGTCCGTGTATGTCGCCAGCAGTTGCGTTTCAGCAGCAGCATCAATGGCGAAGAAAAGTACGTCCTTCTTGATTTTATAGCCGTAACGCGAGTTGAGGCGGATGATGTCCACGTTTTTCTGGAAAGGCTTCGACTGGCCACCGATGCGGATGGCGGAAAACTGGAGCGATGCGCTGTTGTCCCAGAAGGCATTGGCCACTTTTTTATTGGCGAAGAGATTGACCAGACCGCCGAGACCGAAACGGTTGGAACCAGCACCGAGGCGCGGATTTGCAATGGCCATGCCCGTGAGGTCGAAGCCGATGCCGCCGCCTTTTTTCCAAGTTGACGTATCGACGACCGCTTGGGCTGCCGCGTCCGCTTGGGCGAAGGCAAAATGTAGGGAGAACAAAGTGAGTGCGAGGGTGAGGAGGGTTTGTTTTGTGTGCATGAAAAGTAGTTTTAAAAAATTTAGAAATCCGAAGATTGCACACCTGGAGCGTAAAGCGGATTGACAATCCGCCAGTACATTCAGAAATCCGAGCCGGGATGGAGTAGGCTATCGTCCTGAGCACCTGGGTAAAAAATTTCTATTTTTTCGGTGGTCAGTTTGCTGAGCGGCACGAGTATGGCGCGTTCGGGGGTTTGCAGCACGAGCGACGTGGCATCGATCATCACCACCTTGCCGCGCACACCGATGATGCGCACATCGTCGCCCACGCGCACCTTGTTGCGGTTGTAAAAACCCGCCAAGTAGTTGGACACCATGTCGCGCGAAGCAATGCCATAGCCGATGGCGAAAGCGAAGGCAATGGAGCCGAAGAGTACCGTGAGGTTGTTGGAAAGAAAGGTGGTATCAATCTTTGCTTGAGCCAACGCACTGATAATCATGCTGATGAGCAAAAAATAGAACACCGCCGACGACACAATTTTGTAAGCCGCAAAGCCCAGCGACTGCAAAGTAGTGAGGATGATCTGGCGGGCCATGTCGGCCACAAAAATACCGAGCAGCAGCAAGATGACTGACGAGAACAGCGAGGGCAGGTAGTTTACCACGTCGCGTACCATCACGGTGACGGCCTCTATACCCAGTATGTCGGTAGAAAGAATGACGAAAATCAGCACCAGCACATAGTAAATCATGGAGGCAATGACGCTGGAGATGCGCACTTGCATCCCGGTCTGCTGCATCAGTTCAATGTCGTTGAGTTGAGCCGCAGCGCGGTCCACGCCGAGGGCCACAAGCACCTTTTCCAGCACTTTTTTGACCGTCTTCGATATGTACACCCCGATGGCCAGCATGACCAGCGCGATGGCGATTTTGGGTATAGCCTCCGAAAAGCGCGCAATCAAGTCATTAGTCACCCCCGTTTGGAGGTCTTCCAAAAATTTCCACATAAAAAAGCAAGTAGATTGTCAGGTTTCAGGTCGCTGGTTTTGAGGTTGCTGGTTGGATGCTGCTGTCAGTTGGAGCGCACCCGCCAGGTCATGTGCGGGTCATCTTCGCCGCTGTTGTCTGGTTCGTTGGGACCAAGTGGCCGCAGGTCTCCGCTCCAAAAACGGGCAGCGGTGTTGACAAAACTTTGCCCGAAGTGGTCGGACAAATGGCCGATGAATGCAAAAGCCGAAGCAATTTGACTCACCTGAACCTCCACCTCGGCAGGTAGCATGGCCTCGCGGGCGGCGAGAATTTTGGTTAAGCTGTTCTCAGCCATGTTGATTAAAAATTTGTGACCGGTTGGGTCGGTAAACAGAACGATGAACTATGAACGCGGAACTATGAACCACCGGATGCCTCAAAGATTTACCACCGCTGCGCGGCACCGTAAGCACCAGTACCAAAGCACACTCGGCGAAAAGCACCCCACATCTGGGAAATTGCCTGTGTCGGGCGGGTCATGTAGCGCTCGATGGGGTCGTGGCCAAAGTGTGTATCGTGCAGTGCCTGTGAACGGTGTTTGGCCCGCATGATCTGCATTTTGATGGCACTCTCGGTTTTGCCCAACAATGCGCCGATGTCTCTGATCGACATATCGTCAATGTACTTCATCAACAGGATAGCGCGATCACCTTCGGGCAGCAAATCCATTACTTTTTCGAGTCGCTCCTGCTTCATTTCCAGTAGCACGCTGTCCGGCAGGTCCTCCACCACCTCGCTGCTCACCCGGCTCACATCTTCGGTGAACTGAAGGGGCATTTTCTTCTTCTTCCTGATCAGATCAATGCAGTAATTGTAGGTGATTGAGTACACCCAAGTCGAAAAGGAAGACTGCTCGGTGAATTTGGCCAAGTTGAGCATCACCTTGATGAAAATCTCTTGGGTCGCATCACGAGCAAGCCCCTCGTCTGACAGCATCGAGATGCACTTGGCAAACACCTTGCCCGCATAACGCCGGTAAAGTTGAGTGAAATAAGCCGAGTTCTGCTCGCGCAAGTATCGGGCAATCAAGTCCGCATCGGAGTATTCGGAGAATGCGGAACCAGTATTTTTTGTAGCAGGGCGAGACACGTGCAGAAGGTCGTTTTGTAAAATAAAACCGAAATTGACCCCGCAAAGACACGAAAAAAGACGCACATCGCCACTGACTGCCCAGTTTTCTTTGATTTGAAGGTTTGACGTTAATGCCTCGTAAACAGTCACAGGGACGACCCGTATTTTTTCTGTGTTTCAGTCCTTTGCACTAAAACATTAACTTTCATGTACACCCGCATCCTGCTCGCCACACTCCTCGCCACTGGCAGTCTCCACGCTCAGACGCTCGAACAGCCCTCCTCCACCTACCCCTTCGGTATCACACTCACCGCTCCCGCCGACAGCAGCCAGCACAGCACCAACGTGCTGCTTTCGGGCGAAAAACCCACCGTGCTGGCCTTCTGGCTCACCACTTGTATGCCTTGCATGGCCGAACTGGGGGCTTACGCCCAAAATTTTGCCGCATGGCAGCAGCAAGTAGACTTCCGGCTGCTGGCGGTTTCGATTGATTTTCCCGAACGTTTTGCGAAAGTGCGGCAGGTCGCCAACGACAAAAAATGGCCCTTTCCCGTGTACTGGGATGGCCAGCGGGCGTTCAAAAACATCCTGCCCGGCGGCCTCAACGGGCTGCCGCAGGTGTTCGTTTTTGACAAAAAAGGGAACCTCGTGTGGCAGCACCGCAAGTACACGGCGGGCGACGAGGTGGAGATGTTCGAGGCGGTGAAGAGGGCGGGAAAGTAACCCCACCCCCGGCCCCTCCCCCAACGGGAGGGGGGAGCACGGCATACGCCATGACGTGGAGTTTCGTCCCCCCTCCCGTTGG
>JAYSUY010001100.1:0-7436 GCA_043718855.1 Saprospiraceae bacterium
CTCCGGAACTCCGTTCCGGGTCTATCGAGAAGCAGTTACATGCCCGGAACAGAGTTCCGGGATACTCTACCTAAAATACATCAAGATCGCGCCGAACGCCGTGATGAACACCGCCAGAAGGGTCGCCATTTTGATGGAATACTTCATGTGGCGGATGAAACTCTCAATTTCCGTGCGAAACTGCGGGTACTTAGGCAGCACTTCTTCTTCCAATTTTTGGCGGTTGAAGATGTGGGCCGCGCCAAACTGGACTTTGTTGCGCACCAGCACACCGTAGGCTTTCATCACTTTGGCCCGAAAGTACAGGTTGACGAAGAGCATGGCGACGAACAGGCCGATGACGATGGAGAGGAGGAGGATGTACATTTTTTTGGAATGTGGTCAATGTGGGATAATGTGATCAATACGGGTTGTTTTCTACGTCGGCCCAAAGGTATTGAACGAAGACGTGCTGCTCTTTACAAAATCTTTATGCCCCCGACCGTGCCCTTACTTTTTCTTTACAAACGCCGATGCACCTTTGTCCCATCAAATCAGTGACGCGAAACAATGACCGAGACAGTACGAGTGCGGCAATTTTCCCTCGACTTCGCCAGCGTGACACTGGTGGCAGCGGCTTGCTTTCCGCTCACCGAAACCTTGGGCTATCACTCGGTCGCGCTCTTGCTGCTGCTCACCGTGTCGGTGCTGGCCATGCGCCTCAGCCTATGGCCGGTGCTGATGGCGGCCCTGCTGAGCGCGCTGATTTGGAATTTCTTTTTTATCCCGCCCATCTTCACTTTCCATGTGGACAGCAAGGAGGATGTGCTGCTGCTGGTCATGTTTTTCATCGTGGCCCTGCTCAACGGCGTAATTCAGTATCGGGTGCGCCAGTTGCAGCAGTTCGAGCGGCAAAAAGAGGAAAACGAGACGGCCCTACGGCTGTACAACACACTGTTCAGTTCGCTCTCGCACGAACTGCGCACCCCCGCCACCATCGTAGGCGCAGCCGATGCCTTGCAGGAAAACGCCGAGCGGCTCTCCGATGCACACAAAACCGAGTTGCTCGCCGAGATTTCCACCGCCTCGCTCCGGCTCAACCAACAGGTGGAAAACCTGCTCAGCACCTCGCGCTTGGAGTCGGGGCTGATACGCGCCCGGCCAGAGTGGTGCGATGTGAACGAACTGGTTTACAAAGTTTTAGAAAAATTAAACACCGAACTGGTCAACCGAAAAGCGGAGGTATCAGTACCAGAAAATCTGCCGCTGGTGCAACTGGATTTTGGGCTGACGGAGCAGGTACTGTTCAATTTACTGAGCAATGCCGCCCACTACACGCCGCCCGATGCGACGGTCTTTGTTTCAGCAAAAATGGCCTCCGACCGGCCCTGGCGCAAGCCGACGTAGGCGTGGCGATGAACTCCGGCACTCAGGCGGCCAAAGAAGCGGGCAACATGGTGGATTTGGACAATGACCCGACGAAACTCATCGAGGTGGTGGAAATTGGCAAACAACTGCTGATGACGCGGGGGGCACTGACCACATTCAGCATCGCCAACGATGTGGCGAAGTATTTTGCCATCGTGCCCGCTTTGTTCATGGCCTCCATCCCGGCTTTGCAGCACCTGAACATCATGCGGCTGCACTCGCCCGAATCGGCCATTCTGTCGGCGGTGATTTTCAACGCCATCATCATTCCAATGCTGATTCCGCTGGCGCTGCGCGGGGTGACATACCAGCCGATTGGAGCCTCGGCCTTGCTGCGGCGCAACTTGCTGGTGTACGGACTGGGCGGGCTGGTCGCGCCGTTTTTGGGGGTAAAAATGATTGACTGGGTGGTGGGAGTGTGGTTTTGAGAGTCAGCGATACGAGTCTTTCTTCGGGTCTTGCCGCGTGTCAAAAAGTTGAGCGACGTAGAGTTTCGACCCCTCGACCCGGTAGTACATCCGATGGTGCTTGCCGAGCAAGACAAACCGAACAGTTTTATAGCGCCTCGACCTTCGTCCTATTTCGGGATGACGAGCCACGAACTCGGACCGTTGAAAAGCCTTGATTATGAACTTGTGCGCAGCACGCTGTCCAAACTCATCCTGAATATAACCAGCCACTTCATAGAGTTGAGTAGTGGCTTTTTTCAGCCATTCGACTGTCTTTGGAGTAGCCATTGCTCAACTAATTTTTTTGCTTCTGACTGTGGGATGAGGTTACTAGGGTCGTAGGTCATTGCAATCGCCTCGCCCAATTCAGCCACTTGTTCGTCGCTCATGTGCTCTTCAAAATCGTCGTCATCGGCGGCTCTGTACCATGCCACGAATTCTTCCCAATCCTCCACCGAATCGAATGAGACGACTTCACCGCGCTCCACGTCGGCCAGTGCTTGCTCCAATTTTGAGAAATAGGCTTCGCGGGTTTCACTCGCAGATGTGGGTTGTGGCAGCACGCTGATGAGCACTTCTGGCTCCCCGCTCTGTTCGCCAATGAAGGTCCTGATTTTTTCAATAAAACTCGGTGTGAGTTGGTGAAGCGGGATGGAGAACGTAGCAGGTAGCATTTTTCAAAAATTTTTACAAAAGTAGGCACAACCATGCAGACCCACCTTTTTTCCTCCCTCAAAATCACCCTCGCCTCCGTGCTGGTGTTCACAGTGCTGTACACCGCATTGGTGTGGGGCGTGGCCCAATTCGCGCCGGCACAAGGCCAGACGCAGTTCATCGAGCGCAACGGCCAGCAGGTCGGCGCGGAACTTTTGGGCCAGTCGTTCACCGATGACCACTACTTTTGGGGCCGCCCTTCGGTGGTTGGCTACAACGCGGCAGGCTCCGGCGGCTCGAACAAAGGCCCAACCAATCCCGACTACCTCGCTCAGGTGCAGGCGCGAATTGACACTTTTTTGTCCACAACCCTGGCGTGACGACGGCGCAGATTCCTTCAGATTTGGTGACAGCCAGCGGCAGCGGGCTAGACCCCCACATTTCGCCGCAGGCGGCCCAAGTACAGGTGGCGCGTGTGGCGCGGGCGCGTGGCTTAGACGCTGCGCAGGTAGCGGATTTGGTGAAAAAACACACCGAAGCACCGCTCTGGGGGCTGTTCGGCACGGCGCGGGTGAATGTGCTGGTGCTGAATCTGGATTTGAACTGAAATTTTTATCGAACACAGACCGCCCTACGCGGACCTTCATGCTTTCCAAAACCCACCATGTCACACACCTTTTCTATGAAAAAAACACTCCTCCTCCCCCTCCTCCTCTGCGCCGCACTTTCGGCCTACGGCCAAACACCCGACACCACCGCCCGCCTGACGTGGAGCGGCTACGTCGAGCCGTATTTTTCCTACGATTTCAACAACCCGAAGGCCGACGGCAACCGCCCCGCTTTTTTCTACGCTTACAACCGTCACAATGAAGTCAACATCCACCTCGGCTTCGTGAAAGCCAACTACTCGGCCCAGCGCGTGCGCGCCAACGCCGCTCTCGCCGCAGGCACCTACATGAACGCAAACTACGCCGCCGAGCCGGGCGTACTGCGCAACATCTTGGAAATGAACGCCGGGCTGCGCCTCTCCAAAAAACACGACCTGTGGGTGGACGCTGGCGTGTTCGGCTCGCACATCGGTTTCGAGAGTGCCATCGGAAAAGGCTGCCGCAACCTGACACGGGGCATTTTAGCGGAAAACTCGCCGTACTACGAAGCCGGCGCAAAACTGACCTACGCCGCGCCCAGTGGAAAGTGGCTGCTGAGCGGTCTCGTGCTCAACGGCTGGCAGCGCATCCAGCGCGTGGCGGGCAATTCGCTGCCCGCCTTCGGCACTCAAATCCAGTACAAGCCGAGCAGCAAAGTGACCTTAAATTCCAGCACGTTCGCGGGTTCCGACAAGCCCGACACGCTGCGGAAAATGCGCTACTTCCACAATTTCTACGGCATTTTCCAACTGAACTCGAAGTGGGAAGCGACACTGGGTTTCGACATCGGCTGGGAGCAGACCGCCCTCAGCAGCAGCGATTACAACACTTGGTACACGCCCGTCGGCATCTTGCGCTACGCGGCCACCGAGCGGTGCGCCATCGCTGCTCGCGCCGAGTTTTATCGCGACGAAAACGGGGTGATCATCGCCACCGGCACGCCCAATGGATTCGGGGTGCTGGGCCTGTCGCTCAACCTGGACTACGCGGTGCTGCCCAACGCGCTGTGGCGCATTGAGGGGCGTTTTTTGAACAGTACTGACGATGCTATCTTTGTCCGCGACGGCAGAGCGGAACGCTCAAATGCGTTTGTGACGACTTCGATTGCAGTGTCGTTTTGACCTGAATATGAACGACTTACAGGATTTGCTGTAAAAACTTAGCACCACCCCAATAGCCCATATTTAAAACACAAAAGGCACAAAAGAAACACAAAAGCCTGCCCTGGATAGCCTTTTGTATTACTTCTGTGCCTTTTGTGTTTTAAGAACCTGCGGCGCTAATTTTTTACGATTTGCCTTATTTCGGCTTTCGCTTTTTGTAACTTTCCAGCACAAACGACCCCAGCCCATCCAGCGAGGAGTAGAACGCCTTGCCGTTGTTGGTTTGGGTAAATGCCTCCACGAAGCGCACCAAGTAGGGGTCGCGGGCGATCATAAATGTAGTGATGGGGATGTCCATTTTTTTACAGCGGTCGGCAAGGTTGAGGCAGCGGTTGATGATTTTCCGATCCAACCCGAAGGCGTTTTTGTAGTAGTTTTTGCCAATTTTGAGGCAAGTGGGCTTGCCGTCGGTGATCATAAAAATCTGCTTGTTGGGGTTGCGGCGTTTTTTCAGCAGGTCTATGGCCAGTTCCAGTCCAGCAACGGTGTTAGTATGGTAGGGGCCGACTTGGAGGTAGGGAATTTCCTTCAACTCAATCGGTTTCGCATCATCTCCGAACACGAGGATGTCGAGCGTATCCTTCGGGAAGCGGGTCTGGATGAACTCGGCCAGCGCGAGCGCAACTTTTTTGGCGGGCGTGATGCGGTCTTCGCCGTACAGGATCATGGAGTGCGAAATATCGATCATCAGCACCGACGACATCTGGCTCTGGTAGTAAGTCTCGTGCATCTCCAAGTCGTCCTGCGTGAGTTTGAACTCGTCGATGCCGTGATTGATATAAGCGTTTTGGAGTGAGTTGGTTACAGCGATCTGGTCCAGCGAGTCGCCGAACTCGTAGGGCTTCACATCGGAGGTATGCTCGTCGCCGCGCCCAACAAAGCCGGTGTTGTGCCGCCCGCTTTTCGCTTTTTTCATGTCGCCAAAAACGTCGTCGAGGCTTTTTTGTCTCAGGCTGATTTCGAGTTTGGATGTCGGCCCCATGCCTCCCTCCTCGTCGCTATCTCGCCGGATGTAGCCCTTTTCTTCGAGGTCACGGATGAAGTCGCCCATGCCGTACTCATCGGTGGTGAGTTTGTACTCGCGATCAAGTTCGTTGAGCCACGACAGCGACTCAGACACGTCGCCCGACGTGTAGAGCATCAGTTCTTGAAAGATTTTAAACAGTTGTTCGAACGTGGACTGGTTCGGATCAGGCACATAATCGGTGAAGCGGAAGCCAAGCATGGTGTTGAGTTTGAAGTTCAGAAGTTCGAGCGTTCGAAGTTCCATCGCAGTGGCGGACAATGCCTTGAAACAGCAAAAAAGAGAAAACGTTTATCGGGTACACCGACAAACGTTTTCTCTTTTCCAAGGCGCCTTCTGATGGGGTTGCCCGTTATTCTGTCACAATTTTCACGCTTTCCTGCTTTTTTCGGCCCGCTACAAGGTCAATCGTCTGCTCGCGGATGCCATCGCTGATCACCACGCGGGCGGTGTTCGGCTCTGAACGACCAAAATTATCGGCATACACCGTGAGGTAGTGTTCGTTGCCGGGCGGCAACTCAAAAGTGTACTCGGTGGGCTTGATGCGGAGTGAGAGGTGATCCACTACTTTTTTATTGTTGAGAAAAATCGAGACCACGTCGCCGTCTTCCAGTTGGCTGTCCCAAATTTTGACTTTGATGCTGCGGGTTTTCACCTTCACCACCTCGCTCACTTCCACCTCGCGGCCACCGATTGTATCGGGCTTAGCCGGAATGGGCTTGGCCACCACATCGGGGCCTTTTGCCACCTCGTCTTTGGGCTTGGGCACTTCGGTTGGCTTGGTTTTTTCCTTGGGCTTTTTGGCTACGGGCTTTTCTTTTTCGTCGTCGCAGGGCAGTTTACAGGTGCCGCCGAAGGAGATATTGAAGCCCGGCCCAGCCTCCGTCACATTGCTGATGAGGATGACGTACTTGTCTCCTTTTTCCGCCCGAAGTGGGGCCAGCCAAGTGTTGTCGCCGTTGTCAGAGCAGCCCGCATCTTCGCTGCTGTCGGTATCGCTTTCGCGGAGGCCCGTTTGGCCCATGCAGGGCGAGGTGACGTGTTCGTAAGCACTGGAACCAGCCGCCATGCAGCGCACAATCTGCTTGAAGCGGCAATCGCCGCTGGGCGGCAGTTTGAACATCACGAAATCAATGTCGTTGTCGGCCTTGTGCGGGGTGATGGCGAAGGTGAGGGTGCCAGATTTTTCGATCTCAAATTTGATCCATGTGCTGTTTTCTTCGGCTTGCCCGTAGTTGGTGCCGTTCATAAAACAGGCAATCATGTCTGCCTCGCCCCGGTCGCGGCCCTCGCCGCCCGTCTCAGCGATGTTGTACATTTTCTTCTTGCAAATATCCATCGCCGCAGAGCAGTCTCCGTTGGGCTGGGCATTCAAGAGGTTGACAATCAGTAGAAAAAGGGAAGGGAGTGCGAAGTTTCTCATTGGAAAAATTTTGAACAAATGGTGTGTGTACATGGTGAGCGGTGCTTGCGATGTTGGGGATTGGGCAGAAACGTTGAAATTGCCGCAAAAATATCATCCATAGAAACAAAGATAGCCCATCAACCTCTATAGCAAACGCACCAAATATGAAAAGCAGGTTTGAAGGCATTATCAAAGCCCCAGCGGGGCGCAGCATCGGTAGACAAGATTGCCCCCAGAAGTTTTAGCCCCAGCGGGGCGTAGCAGACACCTGTTTTCGCTGCGCCCCACTGGGGCTGCTTGGCTGTCGCCAGCACATTTCTACCGATGCTATGCCTCCCGACTTCATCGGGAAAGGCTCTCCGGGGCTTCCAGATTTTGATGCATTTGCCCCATCAACCTCGACACGATTTTTCTGACACTCGCTCAGCAACGCTTGGCAACCCCAAACCGAGTCGAAATCATCGGCACGCCCTACCCTACTCCACCGCTTTTCCACCCCTCATTTTCAGCACCCGCCCGGTGCGCCCAGCCAAATCCATGTCGTGGGTGACCAGCACCAGCGTGGTACCAGCCGTTCGGTTGAGGTCAAAAATCAAGTCCACGATACCCGCCGCGTTGTCCGCATCGAGGTTGCCCGTAGGCTCATCGGCGAACAGGATTTTGGGGCTGTTGGAAAACGCGCGAGCG
>JAYSUY010000012.1:0-6880 GCA_043718855.1 Saprospiraceae bacterium
GCCGTCCACGCCACCTACGAAGCCAGAAAAAAACGAAAAAACATCAAAGAACTTTATGAGTGTTAAATTCTCCCGAACGCATATGCGATGAAGTCGGGACAGGCTCTCCGGGGCTAAAACTTCTGGGGACAATCTTATCTAACGATGCTGCGCCCCGCTGGGGCTTTGCTACTGCCTTCAAACCCGCTTTCAAGACTTGGTGCGTTTGCCCTGCTTTCTTTACAGGTCGCTTGGTTTTCCCAGATGCTTGAAATACCTTTGCACGCCTTTTTAAAACCGAGTATTTTTTCACAAAATTTTTTGATTATCAGTATGTTCGCAATTGTTTCCATTGCCGGTCAACAATTTAAAGTTGAGGAAGGTCAGCAGATCTTCGTCCACCGGCTGGCAGCGCAAGAAGGAGATTCGGTCTCCTTCGATGCCGTGCATCTCATCGAGAATGACGGGCGTGTCACCATCGGAGTCCCCAACATCGGTGGCGCCAGCATCCAAGCCAGCGTGCTCAGCCACGTGAAAGGCGACAAAGTGATTGTTTTTCACAAGAAGCGCCGCAAGGGCTACCGCAAGAAAAACGGCCACCGCCAGTCATTCACCAAAATCAAGATTGAGTCTATTCAGGCTTAACATCTTGTACTCGGCTGAACTCAGTTTTCAGCCAAGATTTACACACAACAACTCATCAACTCAACAACATAATTTGAGTCATGGCACATAAAAAAGGTGCGGGTAGTTCAGACAACGGCCGCGACAGTAAAAGTAAACGCCTCGGTGTCAAATTGTTCGGCGGCCAAGCCGCTATCGCAGGCAACATCATCATCCGCCAGCGCGGCACCAAATTTCATGCGGGCGAAAACGTCTACATGGGCCGCGACCACACGCTACACGCCGCCATTGACGGTGTCGTGAAGTTCAAGCGTACGCGCAACGACCGCAATTTCGTGAGCATTATCCCCGCAGAGTTGCTCGTCGCTCAGGTGGCAGAGACGCTGGCCAAACCAGCCGCAGCTGCCAAAGCCGAAAAGCCCGCTGCTAAAAAAGCAGCAGCAGCCCCGGTTGTGGAAGAGGTCGTGGCAGCACCTGTGGCTGTAGCCGCTGTGGAAGAAGTCGTTGCAGCCGCCGCTCCGGTTGCGGAAGTAGAGGTAGCAGCACCTGTGGCTGTAGCCGCTGTGGAAGAAGTCGTTGCAGCCGCCGCTCCTGTAGCAGAAGAAGTGTCCGCAGCAGAGCCACAAGCAGAAAAAGCGGTTTCCAAAAAGGCCCCGAAACTTGACGACCTGAAAGTCATCGAGGGTATCGGCCCAAAAATCGAGCAGTTGCTCAAAGATGGTGGCATCAACACTTGGGGCGAACTGGCCAGTGCAGATGTCGAGCGCTTGAAAGAAATCCTGAATGCTGCTGGTCCGCGCTATCAGATTCACGACCCCAGCACTTGGCCCGCACAAGCAAAATTTGCTGCCGCTGGCGAATGGGAAGAACTGAAAGAGTACCAAGATATGCTGACTGGTGGGCGCGACGTGACCGAATAATCGACGGCGCAACCGCTACGAATAAAAAATTTAAGAAAGTGCTGCTCCCAAGAGCGGCACTTTCTGTTTTACCTTGCACCTTTCCGCGATCCGACACAAGAAGTTTTTGTTTTCATAGCTTAATTTTTTAGTTGTTGCCCCGGCTGCCAATAGTCGGGGCTTTTTTGTGTCCAAAAATTGAACGCAGCATGACGAACATTCCCGAAGTCATCGCCCGACTCGAACAGATCGTTGCTTGGGCCAAAGCACACAACTCCCCTCTCGGCTACTTTGCAGCAGTCTATCTCACCATGACGAAGGCCGTAAACGCGGCCATCCAGCGAGGCGATTTTGAGAACGGCTCCCGCATGGAGCAGATGGACGTGGTGTTTGCACGCCGCTATGTGGCGGCTTTCGATGCTTGGCAAGCGGGGCAACAGCCTTCAGAATCGTGGCGAGTGGCTTTTGAAGCAGCAAAAGACGAGCGACTCTGTACCATGCAGCACATCATGCTCGGCATGAACGCCCACATCAACCTCGACTTGGGCATATCGGCTGCCTCTTTGCGCCAGCGCGATGCGATTTTTGGTCTACGCCGTGACTTTGAGCGCGTCAACGACATCATCTCTTCGCTCGTGGACAGCACTCAGGGCCGGCTTGCGGAAATTTGGCTGCCCTTCGCCTGGCTGGACCGCTTGCTGCGCACTGACGATGAGGGCTGGGTCAATTTCAGCACCCGGATAGCGCGAGGAGCGGCCTGGAAGGCTGCGCTGGCATTGGCTTTTGCCCCCGATCAGGCTGCTGAACAACAGATTGTGCGTACACTGGACAGCAGCGTCGCTTTTTTTTCTCAAAAACTAGTACGCCCAGGTCTCCTGCTGAGCTGGGCAACTTGGTTCATGCGCCGCTCGGAGCGCGGCACAGTGAGCGAAAAAATAGAGGTGTTGGAAAAAATTTGACGTAGCATTTCGTCATTCGGGTCATTTGTCCTTGAACCGAATGACGAAATGACCTGAATGACGAAATGACTCAACCTCCTACCGCGTCAGCACGATGTAGTCGCGCAGCAGGGTTTTCAAAAATTCTACCCGGTTGTTGGGCGACTGATCCAGTTGCAGCAACGGCGCAACGTGCGAACTGAGGTCCACCACCACGTTGTAGTGGGCGTTGTTGGGGAAATTTTGATAGCGCGTGAGGGCGTTTTTGATAAAAATCATGTCGCGCTCGCTCAGTGTACGCACCTGCGGATAGATGGGCGTGTAGGTTTCGAGTGAAGAAATGCTCAGGATATCTTCCAGCCGAAACAGGAAACGCGAAGCGAACAACCGGATGACGGTGGTATTGGCGGCCATATCGCCCAAGCGCTGGCACTTGCCGGTAGTTTTGATGAGCAGCAGACCGATCACGCCAGCCGAAGCCAACGAGTCTACTAGGTGTAGGATGGAGCGCAGCACTACATCGCCCCACTCCGGGTCTTTCCCGTCGAGTCTTATCACCTTGATATTCATGGCTTTCTTGCCGGGTGTTTGCCCGCCATTCCATATCTCAAACAGGATGTTGTACAGGAAAAATGCTGCGATGGGCGACAGCCACACGAAGGCAAAATCGCTGACTCCGCTGAACAGCCCGTTGCCAAATATGGCCTTCAGCAGCAGGACAAACATGAAGTAGCCCACCGTCAGGATGAGCGAATCCAGCAGATATGCCAGTATCCGCTCGCGTAGGCTGGCGTGTTCGTACTCGATGGTGACGTTCTGTGTGGTGGTGATGTCGATGGATTTCATATGCTGGTTGTCGGTTGTTGGTTGTTGGCTGCTATTTGCCTTTTGCTATTTGCCCTTCGCCTTTTGCCCAATTTTGAAACGCCGCTTCCACTGCTGGGCCGTCCCAGTTGGTTTCCACATTTTCGAGGTTGAGTATTTCCCGAAACAGTGCGTTTTGGCGGTCGTCTTCTTGGAGTGCGACGTGGTAGGGCGTGTTGCTGAACGTCACCATTGAGTACACGGGCAAAAAATCTGGGTACTTGGCGTGGAGGTGAGCGGCAATTTTCTTGCGGAGCAAAAATTTAGGGTCGCTCACTAAGTCGCGCATTTCCACAAAGTTGCGGAGGGCAAGTTCAGCGATGGCGTTGCCATCACGCACCCGCTTGAGGGCAAATTCGGGAATGATCTGCGACCAGTCGCCGTCCAGTGCATCGTGCAGCGCGCTCAGCATGGTACAATCCTCGAAGCCCGCGTTCATGCCTTGCCCGTAGAACGGCACTATGGCATGTGCTGAATCACCAAGCAGCAGGATGCGATTTTGCCACTGCCAGGGATCGCAGTGTACAGTGACGAGCGAGGAGGTGGGGTTGCGGTGAAAATCCTCCACCAGTGTCGGCGCGAGCGGTAGGGTATCGGGAAAATATTTCTGGAAAAAAGCCAGTACGTCGGCATCGGTGTGTAGGTGCTGGAACGATACTTCGCCCTCGAAGGGCAGGAAGAGGGTGCAGGTAAAACTCCCATCGGCGTTGGGCAGTGCGATGAGCATGAAATTGCCACGCGGCCAAATGTGCAAAGCGTTGGCATCCAGGCGATGGCGACCATCGGGGCCGGGCGGGATGCTCAATTCCTTGTAGCCGTGTTCCAAGTATTTTTGGGTGTAGTTGAAGCGGTCGGTGCGCTGTAGGGCATAGCGCACGGCACTGAATGCGCCATCGGTAGCGAAGATGAGCGGGGCTTCTTCGGTGTGCATGGTGCCGGCACCCAAATCCTCAAATGTGATGCGAGGGTTGTCCAGATCGACCTCAGTGCAGCGGTGCTGGAAGCAAAACTCAACGTTCGGAAAGGAGGAGGCGATGTTTAGCAGTTCCAAATTCAGCCCTCCGCGCGATACGGAGTAGATGGCTTCGCCTTCTTTGCCGTAGGGCTGGTAAGTGAGGTCGCCCGAAATGGCGTGCATCATTCGGCCAGGCATGGGGATGGCTACGCGCTCGATTTTTTCCCGAATACCAGCCTGCTCGATGGCTTTCCAGCCGCGTTCGCTCATGGCGAGGTTGATGGAGCGGCCACCCACATAGCCCGCTTGGCGCATATCGGGGCGCCGCTCAAACACTTTTACTTGATAGCCGCGCCGAGCCAGAAATACGGCCCACAGGGAACCGACGAGGCCCGCCCCGACGACGACTGCTTTTTTCTGATCTGTCATGTGTGTCGTGTTCGCCTCGCCTTGGTGCGAAGCCGATCCGGGCATAAAGAAAAGGCGAATTGGGGAAATGATGGGTGGTGAGCGCAAATCTGGATTTGGACGGTTTTGTCATCCCGTAACCTGCTCGGTTGGCAATAGACCACGACACACACCACGATACGGTTGGGGGGCTAAACAGTTAACAAAAACGGGTTGAAAAGCATCTGCTTTTCAACCCGTTTTCCGCTTGAATCAGGTATTTGCAACTTTATTCTGCGCAACAGCAGGTTTTGTCACTGCTGTATGCCGGAATGCTATTCCGGCTCAATGACTTGCCGGAATAGCATTCTGGCTTACTGACAAAACCTGCCGTTGTGCCGTACAACACCCACATAATCAAGTACAAATCTGTTTTACTGGTCGGTTATTTCAGCACAAAACTTCCGTACTGCATTTTTCCTTTTACAGTGCCACGTGCATTGGCATCGCCGACATTCCCTTCGAGGGTTTCGCATCCGCTATTTTTTTCTGAACGCCGGATGGACGCGCCCGATGGGCGCGAAATATCCGTGTGGCTGCCTTCAATCTTAAATTTATACCGAGCGGTACGCTCGGTGGCGACATAAACATCGGTGTATTTGCCCACCACGTTCACATCGGCAAACTCGCGGCCCAGCGATTCAATTTTCAGGCTTCCGTAAGCGAGGTCAAGGTCGGCGGAGGTGGTCACGGCGGCCACTTTCACATCCGTGTATTGCGCTGTGATGTACACGGCACCAACACGTTGAGCGGTCACATCGGAGTACTTGGTCTGTACCCGCAGGTCTTGGATGTCGCCAACGGTCAGGTCGTCGTACTTAGAGGTGAGGCGTACTGCGTTGGATTTGTCGAAGTGCAATTCGGAGTACTTGGTGTCCATCTGCACGTCGCCTTTTGCCGAGGTGAGGTTGACTTCTCCATAACTCACTTGCCCGTAGAGGTTGTTGACTCCCGCGAGGTAGGCTTTCCCGTAGCCGAGATTGAGGTCTACATCGCCCGTGAGTGCCTCAGTACGCAGGTCGCCATACTTGATTTCGGCAGTGAGTTTGCCAGTGATGGCAGCGACGTAGGAGTTGCCGTATTTGTTTTTCAGGTCAAGTTGGTTGCCGGTAGGCAGCCACACATCGTAATTGATTTTGAAGTCTTGACAGGTGTTGCCTTCTTCCCACCAGCCGGTTTTGGACTGGATCATGGTCTCGGCTTTCACATAGCCTGTGGTGTTGGCGAAGTTGACCTGTATGCGGTCGAACATCTTGTCGGCAACACTCTGGCTCGAAGCGTTGACGCGGATGGTGATGTCAATTTTCACCGAATTATTGGCCCATGTTTTTACGTTGACAGCTCCGTACTTGTTGTAGAGCGCGGTCATGCCGTTGGCATTGGTGGCAAACTCACGGGTCATGTTTTTTGAAAACTCCTGCTTAGGCCCCTTGGCCAAAGCACTGAATGCCAATGTGATGAACACGGAGAGGAGCAATACTGATTTCCCCAAAAGGCGCATATGCGCAGATGCCTGGGGCTGGCGGGTGGTATCAAATTCGCGCTTTCTCATGCTGTTTGCTGTTTTGTTGTTGGTCGGGCGAAAACGTCTCCAGATGTTGGAGCACCCGTTGTAAAATAGCCGATTTGGCCTTGTAGTTTTCGATCATAATGCGGACGACTTGTTCGCGGTTTCCGGGGGGTACGTCGGCCAGTTCTTGTCGCAGTTCGGTCATTACTTTGTCCATCTGGGCCAAATCGCCTTCGATCTCATCGGGTTGGTTGCCCGTGAAACGGGCGAGTTTTTCTTCTTTCACCGCAATGTCGCGGCGGTAAAAATCCTCCAATTCTTTGTACTCAGCCGATACCTCGCCCATCGCCATACCGCCGTTTGCTGTGGTTGCATCCGTGCTACGGGCATACCACAATCCGAGGCCCATGCCCACTACCACGAGGGCTACCGAGGCTGCTACCCGGAGCAGCCGGCGTTGCCAATCTACCTTCACCATTTTGGCTATGCGGTGCGCCGTGGCCGGTATGATTTGCTCAATGCTGCCCCACACGCGGAGGTCTGGCACGGCTTGGTCCAGTTCGTCGCGGTGGTGCCGGATGAAGCATTCCAAGTCATCGGTTGGGGCTGTTTTGCCTTCCAAGGCAGCAGCAATGTTGTCCCACACACAGACCTGTGGCTCTGC
>JAYSUY010000111.1:0-6335 GCA_043718855.1 Saprospiraceae bacterium
GATGGCCGCTCAAATCACCGACCACATCTGGACGGTCAAAGAACTTTTTTACACCTTGCCTATTAATCCCAAAGACCAACTCTTTAGCGGGTGACGACCAGTTTTAGGAAAAATTCAAAAATTGGAAGTGTCTGAAAAAAAGGGAAAAAATCTGCGTTGGGGAAAACCAACACAAGATTTCCGGGGGCAAATATCCGCCTGAACAAAGCCGCCAGTCTAATTCATGTCATGGACAACAGCATGGACAGATTTTAAAAAATGCACATTTTTACGGTAGGACGGATAGTTTTGCACCCGTTTTTATCAAATTTATAATGAAAAGTTGCCGCCTCGTTTTGCCCGCAGTTGCCCTCGCGTTTTTGTTTTTCGCCTGCCAGAACGAGCCAGAGCAGCAGCCCCAGGAGATTTTTGCCTCAAACAGCGGCTACTTCACCCGCCTTCCGCTGCACCGCCCCGACTCGTGCGCCCTGAAAATCAAAACCGAGGTGCCCGGAAAATGGCAGTTCACTGCCTGCCAGTGCCTGTATTATTCCTTGCCGGAAAACTCGCCGGTGGCATTTGGGCACCTTGATTTTTTTGAAAAAACATTTCCCAGCGATTCGATGCGGGCGTTTTCCCAAATGGTCCGGGGCGAACTGTTCACCGGGCAGGCGCGTTTCGACACCGCCCGCGCCTGCCTGAGCGAAAGTTTTGAAATTTACCAAAAACTCAAAAAGCCCAAAAACGCGGGCGATGTCAAACGTTTTCTGTCTCGGATTTCCTTGAATCAAGGCGACTTCCCGGAAACTACCCGCCTGCTCCTCGAAGCCCTCGAACTGTACGGAAAAATAGATTCCATCCTCGAACTCGACCGGTATTTCAACATTCGGCTTGACCTCGCCAATGCCTATTTTGCCGAAAAAAATTACCGCGAAGCCTTAAAATGGAGTCAAAGCACCTGGGATTTTGCCCATCTTTTTCCACAAACGGACGGTTTCAAAATTGTGGCCGCTGGCAACCTTGCCCAAAACTATATTTATCTGAACCGCCCGGATTCGGCCCTCGTTTTGGCAAAACTGGCGTTAGAATCGCAGTCCACTTTCAAAAACTATTGGGAAATAGATAAGCGGCATTTCATCCTCGCCGAGGCGTTTTTGGCTGCGGGTGACTGCAAAAACGCGCTTCCCCATTTCCAGCAGGCCGCTTGTTGCATCTCGCCGGATGCCAACCGCGTCAAAATTTTCAAATACGATGCCGCCACCGCCGATTGTTATTTGTGCCTCGGTCGGCTCGATTCTGCCGAATTTTTTTACAAAAAATGCCTTGCCTCGCCCGACACCGCCGCGCTCGCCGATGTCCACGCGGGTTTGTCCAAAATTTTCAGAAAACGAAACGACCTGCCCCGCGCCCTTTTTCACGCCGACGAAAGCCGACGGCTGCACGAAATGGTTTTCAATGTGGAGAAAACAAAAATTGTGGGAAGCCTGAACCTCAAATTTGTCAAAGCAAAACAGGAAAAGGAACTCGCCGAAATCAAATTTGAACAAGAAACCGCCCGCCAGCAAAACCTGATTTCCGTTCTGTTTTTGGCTTTTGCGTTGGCCGCCGCGCTGTTTTTTGCCAACCGGCACCTCAGCCGCCGCCGATTGGTGGAGCAGAAAAATTTGCTTTTGGAAAAAGAAAAACTGCTTTTGGAAAAAGAAAAACAACTGGGTGCCGCTCGCGAGGCCCTGCAAAAACAGGAAATCGAACGCTCGCAGGCCAATTTGGAGGCCAAAAGTCACGAACTGGAACAAACCGCGCAACTCCTCGCGCTGAAAAACCAATTGATAGAGGAACTGAAAATGCAGGTTTTTGAAAAGCCAGAAACCCGCAGCGCCGAAAACACGACCGACAAAGCATCATTTTATCAACTAAAAATCCTGACTGACGACGATTGGGCAACTTTCCGGGAGCGGTTCGAGGAATATTTTCCGAGGTTCATCCGTCGCTTGCAGGTGCGATTTCCGGAATTCACAGCCGCCGAAACACGACTATTTTTGCTCATAAAATTGGGGTTTGAGACCCGCGAAATCGCCGCCGTTTTGGGCATCTCCGTCGAGAGCATTTGGAAGGCGCGGTATCGGTTGCGGAAAAAAATCGACTTGATGGAGACGGGAGATTTGGAGGGGTTTGTGCGGGGGTTTGGATAAAAATGGTAAAAACTTAGCCTCCCCCAGATTGCGCAGATTTTCGCAGAAAAGCGCATTGTCCTCCAATTTTTGAATAGAATTTTCAGCGTAAATCTGCGAAATCTGGGGGCGGCTAAGTTTTTAAAATGATTGGTTGGTTGGGGGTTTCAGGAAAAAGGCGAATGGACATTTTTAAGGAAAAACAAGCCCCAAAGGGCGTACTTTTACCTTGTTTTTCAATAAAAACGCCATCAAATATGACAGATCAAGTATCTATCGCGGAACCAAAAGAACTCAGCATGGCTGAAATCAAAGAAGCCTACCCGAACGAATGGGTGCTTATCGGCAACCCGGTCATGGATGAAGGCAATCTGAATGTGCTGATGTGTTTTTGACTTTTAGGAACGGGTGTTCAATCTGGCATTTCTTCGATGAAAAACCCCAGGTCGCTTACCGTAGTGACTACCAAATCGGTGCATAGGTCTTCGCTTTCGACCCGCAGCACCTTTTCGCAGTCGTCTAAATCGAGCGTACAGCGGCGGATGCCTGGCAGGGCTTCCAGAGCAAGGCAGACATCTTCGCTTCTGTCTGCGATGTTGGTCTTGAAGATCAAAACGGTGGCTGAATTTGTCATGAGTAAGTGATAAAAAGCATCTTATTCGGTTTACTTGGCGCAAATTTAAATCGAGACTGATTCATTATACTACTATTTTGAAGTTTGTTTTTTATTTTTACAACGAATTCGATACTTTTGTGCCATGAATAGGACAGTTCAATTGGTCAACGAATGGGCGAATTTTGAGTCCGCCCACCCCGACGCGAGCATTGAGGAGTTTTGTCGGTATTATCTGACAGCAGAGCGTTCGAGCCGGGCCAGCACGCCCAATTTTGGAGGGGCTATTCCGCCCAGCCCAGGCTCCTATTTGATGAAACTGATGGGGCACATCGTTCGCATTTTTCAGACCTACATGGAAAACGCCCTCCGCGAAATACCAGAAATCAAGCAAGCCGAGGACTTCTACTTCTTGAACCACATCAAGCACTTGGACGAACCCAAGAAAACGGATGTGATCAATGCTCAACTGCTGGGGTTGTCCACCGGAATTGACATCCTGAACCGGCTGTTGGCAAATGGCTTGACCGAAGAACGCAACGACCCCTCCGACAAGCGGGCAAAACGCATCAAGTTGACTGAAAAAGGCCAAGCCGTACTGTACCAATGCTACCAGCAGGCAGGAAAAGTGAGCGAAATCGTTCTGATCGGCGTGAGCGAGGAAGACATCAAACTCTGCATCCAACTGCTGCGCGGTATTGAGGTGAAGCATTACTCGTTGGTGTTTGAGCTGCGCGACAAACCGCTGGAAGAGATTTACGAACGGGTCGTCAAGCAGTCCAAGGAATGATGCGCATCAGAAAAAACAGCGAAAAGTGCTGTTTTTTGATGGCATCTGACGTAGGGTAGACATGCAAAGCCCGCTTCAACGATGTGTTGAAGCGGGCTTTATTTAGCACTGCGGCATGGCTCATCCCACAAAAAAGCACCCGGCGTTTTGCAACACCGGGCAGCAGTAAAACTATCTTCTTCTATTTGTTAACCTTGAATCACACCCGGCTTACCACTAGTCCCTTCGTCACCACACCGTGTTCCGTGCGCAGCCGCACCTGATACAGACCAGAGGGCAGGTTGGAAACATCAATGCTGCACGTTGGCCCCTGGATGCTGGCCTGCTGCCACACCACCCTGCCCTGCGCATCCAACACCGTGATCTCACCGCCATTTTCGCCCAAACCTTCCACCATCACCTGCACCTGAGTCGTCGCCGGGTTCGGAGCCAAGTGCATGGCAAGCAATTGATGGTCACTACTCACTGTCAACTCCTCCCTGCTCACTGCTCCCTGCTCACTTGTTGCCCCGCAACTCACCGTCACCGTGAACGCGCAAGTTTTCGTCAGCCCGCTGTTGTCTGTAGCCTTCCAAACGTTGGTCGTCACACCCTGCGAGAAATTAGCCCCACTCCCCAAGCCGCTCAGCAAGATGTTGGAGGCTATACCACAATTGTCTGTTGCTGTGGGATTTGCGTAGGATACAGTCGCGCTGCATGATGGGCCGCTGCCCATCACCGAGATGTTCTGCGGGCAAGTGATGGTCGGCAACTGAGCGTCCGTCACCGTTACTGTGAACGCACAAGTTTGGGTCAAACCAGCCCCGTCAGTGGCACGCCACACGACGACACTGACACCCTTCGGGAATGCTGAGCCGCTCGCCAAGCCGCTTTGTTTCACCACCGTAGGCGGTGGCGTGCAGTTGTCTGAAGCCGTCGGCGTGGCGTAGGTCACCACTGCCGTGCAAAAGCCCGCATCCATGTTCACCGATTGGCTGGATGGGCACAGCGTGAAGGTCGGCACCTGCGTATCGTTCACTGTCACTTTGAACGAGCAAGTTTTGGTCAATCCGGTCGCATCAGTGGCCTTCCAGACTACAGTCGTTATGCCCTTCGGGAATGCTGAGCCGCTAACCAAGCCGCTCTGGATCGCCACCGAGCCGCCCGCGCAGTTATCTGTAAATGTGGGCATTGTATACGTCACCGCAGCCGTGCAAAGTCCCGCGTCAGCGGCTTTGACCTGATTGCCAGGGCAAGCGATGGTGGGTACTTGCGCATCGTTCACCGTGACGGTGAAGGTGCAACGCTGGGTGAGGCCCACGCCATCAGTGGCTTGCCATGTCACCGAGTTGGTTCCTTTCGGGAAAGCCGTGCCGCTGGCAAAGCCGCTGTGCAGCACAGCCGATACGCCCGTACAGTTGTCTGAAAATGTGGGTGTTGCGTAGGTAACCACCGCAGTGCATTGGTTGGCATCGGTGGTTTTTGTCTGGCTGATCGGGCAGGCAATCGCTGGCAACTGTGCATCCGCCACCGTCACCGTGAACCCGCACACCGAGGTGTTGCCCGCTGCGTCGGTAGCTCTCCAATTGACCATCGTGGTACCTTTCTGGAAAACAGATCCACTTGCAGGTCCGTCCGTGCGGATCAGCGTGGCACCGTTGCAGTTGTCCGAAAAGGTCGGACTGGTGTAGGTCACCATCGCCGTACACTGGTTCGCGTCGGTACTGCGCGAGAGGTTTGTCGGGCATACGATGCTCGGCAGTACCGGGTCGTTCACCGTCACCGTCGCTGTGCATTGGCTGGAGTGGTTGTTCACATCCGTCACCGTTAGCGTCACCGTCAGCGGGCCAGCGTTGCTACAGTTCACCGTGCTAGGGCTGACCGTCATGGACAACAGGCCGCAGTCGTGGGTGCTGTTGTTGTTCACCGCCGACACCAAAATCGAGGCTTGACCAGCGGTGTTGAGCGACACCGTCGCTGGTTTGCAGATCGCCACCGGTGCGGCGCAGCAGTACGAGTTCGGGTCGGTCACCGTCACGATTGTCATGCAAGTGCTAGACAGACCGTTCACATCGGTCACCGTCAGGGTTACCGTATTCGCACCCAAGTTGTTGCAGTGGAACGAACTGGCGCTCAGCGACCGCGACGCGATGCCGCAGTTGTCGGAAGAGTTGTTGTCCACATCGCTGACCGCGAGCGTGGCCATTAGGCCAACTGGTATTTGCAGCGTAGCGGTTTTGCAGGTGGCTGTCGGTGCAGTGTTGTCCGAGACCGTCACGACAGCCGTGCAAGTGGCCGTGTTGCCATGCCCATCGTTCACCGTGAGTGTCACGGTGTTCATTCCCAAGTTACTGCAAGTGAACGAGTTGGGCGATACACTCTGAGCGGTCACGCTGCCGCAGTTGTCGGTAGAACTGCCCGCGTTCAAAATCTGGCTGGCAGTGATGCTGGCCGTACTGCCGCTCAAATTGACCGATACATTTTGGCAAACCGCTGTCGGCGCGGTTGCGTCGCTGACCGTCACGACAGCGGTGCAACTGGCGGTATTGCCGCGCCCGTCGTTGGCCGTGAGCGCTACGGTGTTTGCCCCTAAATTCGTACAGTTGAAGGAATTAGGCGAAACGCTGGCAGCATTCACTGTGCCGCAGTTGTCGCTGCTGCTGGCGGCGTTCAAGATTTGCGCAGCGGTGATATTGGCCGTGCTGCCGCTCAAATTAACGGCGATGTTTTGGCAAACTGCCGTCGGCGCGGTCGCGTCGCTCACCGTCACGACTGCCGTGCAGGTGGCGGTATTGCCGCGCCC
>JAYSUY010001101.1:0-2678 GCA_043718855.1 Saprospiraceae bacterium
TTGAAAAATAACGCGTTTATGGCTCGTCTATCGCTGTTTTGCGTCTTGCGCTTTTTGCTGATCTGGCGACACGGGCTGGACTTTCACCGGTACCACTGACTGTTGCCCATTGGGTGAAGTACTCAAAGTCCCAACAGTTGGCTGCTGTTGCGGCGCACTGGGCGAGCCTTGCAAAGTCCCCGTCGGGGCTGCCGACTGCTGCTGATCGCTTGACATCTGAATGCTGCTCGGCTCGTGCTGCTGGAGGCTGCCCGTAGCATCCTTGGAGTGGCCACCGAGGATCGGCGCAATCGCCAAGCCTACCAAGCAGGTCAGTTTGATCAAGATGTTCATCGAAGGGCCGCTCGTATCCTTGAACGGATCGCCCACGGTGTCGCCAGTCACCGCTGCTTTGTGCGGTTCGGAGCCTTTGTAGTACATCTTGCCGTTGATTTCCACCCCTTTTTCAAAGGATTTTTTCGCGTTGTCCCACGCGCCACCGGCATTCGACTGGAAAATAGCCCACATCACGCCGCTCACCGTCACGCCCGCCATATAGCCGCCCAGTGCTTCAGGCCCCATGAGGAAGCCCACCACGATGGGGGTGATGATGGTGATGAGGCCCGGAGGCATCATCTCGCGGAGTGCTGCGTTGGTAGAAATTTCCACACACTTGCCGTACTCGGCTGTGCCTGTGCCTTCGAGCAGGCCTGGAATTTCGCGGAACTGGCGGCGCACCTCTTCCACCATCTCCATCGCCGCCCGGCCTACGCTCTGCATGGCAAAAGCGGAGAACACGACCGGGATCATGCCACCCAAAAACAGCGCAGCCAACACGTCGGCTTTGAAAATATTGATGCCATCAATGCCTGTGAAGTTGACGTAAGCAGCGAACAGGCCCAGTGCCGTGAGTGCCGCCGAAGCAATGGCGAAGCCCTTGCCAATGGCAGCGGTGGTGTTGCCCACCGAGTCCAGCACGTCGGTGCGCTCGCGCACTTCTTTCGGCAGTTGGCTCATTTCGGCGATGCCGCCCGCGTTGTCAGCGATGGGGCCGAAAGCGTCAATCGCCAACTGCATAGCCGTCGTAGCCATCATCGCAGAAGCCGCGATGGCCACGCCGTAGAAACCCGCCAGTGTATACGCCCCCCAAATAGCCCCGGCGAACAGCACGACGGGCATCCAAGTGGACATCATGCCCGTAGCCAAACCAGCGATCACGTTGGTGGCATGGCCTGTACCCGACTGGCGCACAATCGCCATTACGGGTGGTTTGCCCAAACCAGTGTAGTATTCCGTGATGGACGAGATGAGCGCACCGACCAAGAGGCCGAGCACCACCGCACCAAACAGGTTCAGGTTGGTCACCTCCATCGTACCGCGACCAAAAAAGTCCATCATGACGTGGCCGGAAGGGATCATCCAGTTGATGACCGGATAGCAAGCAACGCCTGTGATGATGATGCTGCCCCAGTTGCCCCGGTTGAGGGCGCTCTGCACCGTGTTGGAAGT
This sequence comes from Saprospiraceae bacterium, assembly GCA_043718855.1. GTDB lineage: Bacteria > Bacteroidota > Bacteroidia > Chitinophagales > Saprospiraceae > M3007. The sequence goes on from JAYSUY010001101.1 coordinate 1,489, forward strand.
CAGCTCAGCGGTGTTGCTCACGCGCACCATCAGCATACCGATGATGGAGAAAATGATGCCCAAGCCAGCGATCAGCACGGGCAACAGGATGGGGCCGATGCCGCCGAAACCGTCGTTGGTCAGCAGGCTGCCAGAGTCGCGGATGACCGAGTTGCCCAGCACCATAGCGGCCAACATCGTAGCCACGTATGAGCCGAACAGGTCGGCGCCCATGCCCGCTACGTCGCCTACGTTGTCGCCCACGTTGTCGGCGATAGTGGCTGGGTTGCGGGGGTCGTCTTCGGGAATGCCCGCCTCCACTTTGCCCACCAAGTCGGCACCCACGTCAGCGGCTTTGGTGTAAATGCCGCCGCCCACACGAGCGAACAGCGCGATGCTCTCCGCGCCCAGCGAGAAGCCCGCCAGTACTTCCAGCACCCGCGACATATCGGCCACGCCATTGGGGCCATAAGTGCCGCCCATGAAGAAGTTGTAGAACAGGATGAACAGCAGACTGAGGCCCAAAACGGCCAAGCCAGCCACGCCCAAGCCCATCACCGAGCCGCCGTTAAACGCCACTTTGAGGGCTTTCGCCAAACTCGTGCGAGCGGCTTGGGTGGTGCGCACGTTGGCTTTCGTGGCCACGCGCATACCCATGTTGCCCGCCAGAGCGGAGAAAAACGCGCCGATGATGAACGCCACTACGATGAGCCAGTGGCTGGTGCTCACCTGTGTGGTGAGCCAAAAAAGCAGGCCGCTGGCGATGACGACGAATACCGACAACACGCGGTACTCGGCTTTGAGGAACGACATCGCACCATCGGCGATGTTTTTGGCGATGCCTTGCATTTTTTCGTCGCCAGCGTCTTGCTTGCTCACCCAGCCTTGCAGGACGAACATATAAACCAGACCGATGACACCGAAAAACGGTAAAATGTAAACCAGAGAACTCATCCGGTGATGCTAATTTTAGTGAAAAAAAGTTGGTGAAACAGTGTTGGTGGTTGGTTGATTGGGCGATTTGAAATAGGGGTGGGAACCCCCAAAACGGGGGCAAAAGTAGAGAAATTTATTTCTCGACCAAGCCCGTGATGGCCCCCATTCAACTCCTTCCTTGAAAACGCAGGGCCGATTGGTTCTGAAAAAGGTGCAGAGCACCGAGACATTTGTAGCCTTTTTAAGCCCCAATGAACGAGGTGCAGCGCACCGTA